>DNPO01000049.1 GCA_003501375.1 Candidatus Sumerlaeota bacterium
GAATTGGAAACACCCTCTTACAGGGTTCACTTCATATTTGCAGATTTACCCGGGGTAGCCTCGTTCCTCGGCAACTCCGGGCTGGCCTGCCTGCGAAGCACAGATATACAACCGCTACGCGGTTGAAAGGAAACTACACGTTCAGTATCTACTGATATATGAACTCTCTCAAATTTTGCTCTTCCGGCTCAAAAGTTACCCTTTTGCTAAAAAACATCATTCTTGGTACAGTTCCATCTTTGCGCTTTACATTTTTTTAGGCGCGTGCATACTGGCTTCTGATTGTCCCGCTTTGCTTTTCCGACGGTGGGTATCTCGCGCGGTTCTCGCGCACATGTTGATCTGGAAGGAACACTCCAATGAATACTGACGGGAAACCTCCATGTACTGGGTCAACAAAAGCATCCATCTCTTCAACCGCCTTCGTCGTCAATTACTGACCCTCCTTGCTGTCATCGGGCCTGGCATTATTGTCATGGTCGCCGACAACGATGCCGGCGGCATTTCTACCTATGCCGTAACGGGTTCCAAATTTGGATTTAATTTCCTTTGGATATTTTTTATCCTAATTCCGATGGTTTATTATGTCCAAGAAATGACCATGCGCCTCGGTGCAGTCACCAAGCGTGGGCATGCCCAGTCTGTCTTTGAAGGATTCGGACCGTTTTGGGGCTGGTTTTCCGTTTGCGATCTGGCGCTGATCAACTGGCTGACGCTGATAACCGAATACATTGGTATGATGGAAGCCATGAGTATTTTTGGCATTCCGCCGGGTATTACGTTTATCGTGGTTAGTCTGGTAATGATGGCAATCGTCATGTCTGGAAAGTACTGGACGTTTGAAAAATTAACACTTCTCTTTTGCATGTTTAACTTGGCTTTCATTCCGGCAGCGCTCTGGGCAATGAAAATGCCCGATGCACCCAGTTGGGGCGCGGTGGGAAAGGGCTTTATTTTCCCTGAATTCCCCGGTGGACTCACGGGTGAAGTGATTTTTATGATCATGGCGAACATTGGGACGACCATCACGCCGTGGCAGATCGTTTTCCAGCAGAGCGCCGTGGTGGATAAGGGCATGGATGTCAAGGACATCAAGTTTGGCAAGTGGGATACGGCGTTTGGTTCCGTTTTTACCTGCATGGTGGCCATCTTCATTATCATTGCGACGGGTGCGGCTTTCTACTACCATAAACCATCGCCAATTGTCATTGAGGATGCGAAGCAAACCGCCGATGCATTTACGCCACTTATGGGCGAATGGGCCAGACGATTGTTTGCCATTGGGCTGTTCGATGCTGGTTTTCTTGGGGCATTGTGCATTTCGCTTTCGACCTCATGGGCGATGGGCGAGGTGTTTGGCTGGGCGCACTCGCTCAATAAAAGCGTGCGTGAAGCGCCTTGGTTCTATGTGGCATACTTGGGGCTGTTGCTTTCAGCGGGCGGCGTGGTGCTAATTCCCGGAGCGCCGCTGATCCAGATTACCATGTATGTGCAGGTGGTGGCGGTGACTTTACTCCCTGCGTGCTTGATCTTTCTGATTATTTTGTCGAACGATAAACCGCTGATGGGTGAGTATGCCAATACGCGGTGGCAGAATTTTGCGAACGTTAGTATTGCAGCGCTTGTCATTGTTATGTCTACGTTGTACGCTGTGACAAGTCTCTTCCCGAATTTGTTGACCAAGGGATCGTAAAAGTAAGGAGGCCATTATGGCCCAGTCCCATTCTATTCCTCCCGCTTCCGTGTCCTCCAAGGGCGAGGCATACCGCCTGCTTTTTTTCTCGGACTTGTATAAATTGCCCGTCTGCATTGGCACGGTGAAACAGCGTTTGGGAAAACTGACTGACTTGGTTTTCCGTCAGGCGGAACCCTACCCGGAAGCCGTGGGGTTATACTTGGAACATGGGTGGGGCAAACCGACCGAGTTTATCCCGTGGGAAAAAGTAATCAAGATCGACCAAGATAGCATTTTTGTCGCTCCGCCGCCAAATGGCGAGGTTTATCCGCCGTTTGTTGACCAAAAAGGCTGGATTTTGGTGGATGCGCACTTGATGGGGCGTACGATTCTGGACATGGATGGTCGCCGAACCGAGGTCGTGAACGATGTTCACTTTCTGGAAACGCGCGGGAAACTGCATATCGCGCATGTGGACGTTTCGTTTAACGGTTTTCTCCGTCGCTGGGGTATCCGCAACCTGCGCTGGATTAAGGATCGCCTGATTTCTTGGAAATATGTCCAGCCGCTTTCTGTGGAAGACGTCGTAAAAAACGATGTTGTTTCGTTGTCTGTCACGCGTGAGGATGTGAAGGAACTGCCCGGCGAGGACTTGGCGGATATTCTGGAAGAGTTGTCCGGTGAGGAGCAGCAGGCTTTATTCGCTGCACTGGATTCGGAAAAAGCGGCGGAAACGCTGGTGGAGGCCGAACCGCGCGCGCAGCGGCAATTGGTGGCGAATTTGCGCCGCGAAAAAGCGCGACATATTCTTTCCGAGATGTCCGTACCGCAACTGGCGGATTTGTTTTCTGTGTTGCCGCACGATGACTTGATTGAAATGATGGAATTATTGCCCAAGGATCAAAGCGACCGCGTGCAAGCGATTCTGAATGAGCGTGAAGCGACCGCGCGGGCGTTGATGACGTCGGAGTATGTTTCGGCGCGTCCTAACGCAACGGTGGGTGAGGTCATGGGAAGTCTGCGTCAGCCCGACCGGGAGCCGCGTTGCGTGAGCTATGTCTATGTGCTGAAGGACGATGGGAAAACGCTGGAAGGTGTAGTGGATTTGCGCGAATTAGTGTTGGAAGCACCGGAGAAAAAACTGGAAGACATTATGACGTCGCCAGCGGTTACGGTGGAAGAAGATATGATTCGCGAAGAACTGGGCGAGTTGTTCGAGAAATACCGTTTCCGCTCTTTGCCCGTGGTGGATGCGAATGATAAATTGCTTGGGGTAGTGCATTATAACGATATTGTTTAAAGGAGGGCTGCCTGGTGCCGCGCGTTCATCTTTCTAAAAAAGCAAAACTTGTCCTGTATGCCCTGCCGGTGTATCTGGCTGTTATTTTGTCGTTGATCTTCTGGAAGTTCCTGAAGTCGTTTTAACAGAACCGCTAAGACGCCAAAAATACCAAGAGGCCTGCATCTGGCCCCTTGGTGTTTTTGGCATCTGGGCACTTCAAAAGGTTGGTCGTCATGAAACTTTCCATCTGCATGATTGTCAAAAATGAGGCGCGGCGCATTGCCAACTGCGTGAAGCGGCATCTCCCTTTGGCAGATGAAATCATTGTGGTGGATACGGGTTCCACCGATGGTACAGCCGAACTGGCTCAAGAGGCGGGGGCCATCGTTTCGCACTTCACCTGGTGCGATGATTTCGCTGCTGCCCGGAATGCAGCGCTTGACGCTGCAACGGGTGACTGGGCGTTTGCGCTGGATGCGGATGAATGGATTGATGAGCAGGATTTTTTGAAGTTGCGTATTTTGTGCGAAGGCGCGCCTGCGGTTTACTCCGTGATGACCCACACGTTTTCCAACGAGGCAGGAACAATCGATTGGCACCCCCTGACGGAGGAGTATAAAAAACTCCCGGAGTTGCAGGGGTATACGGGGTATTTGACTAGCCCCAAAATTCGCCTTTTCCCGCTCCGCCCCGATGTGCGTTTCGAAGGCGAAATTCACGAGTTGGTCGAGTATTCCGCAGCCCGGGCTGGCTTGCCGCTTCATGGGTGCGATATTATTGTGCGCCACTTGCAGGATGAGCACGCGGTGAATCCAGAGTCGTTGTATCGCAAACGGGAGCAGTACCTCCACCTGAGCCGGGTGAAGGTGAAAAACAATCCAGATAGCGCAAAACCCCTGCACGAACTGGGCATGGTTTGCATGGAGATGGGGCTTGTCGAGGAGGGCGTAACCGTTTTAGAAAAGGCGCACAAACTCGCGCCGCAAAACAACACGATTTTGTTGCTGTATGCGACCATGCTGCTGCGTGCGGAAAAGTATGCGCAGGTACGCGATTTGCTCGCGCCGCATTCTGGGCAGAAGCCAAAGATTGTGAAACAATTGGCGCATAACGAAATGGCGCTGTCGGGTTTGGGCGAAGCGCTATGGAACCTGGGGGAGTTGGATGCTGCGGAGGAATTTTTATTGCGTGCGCTGAAGATTCGTCCGCAGCATTTTCATGCCCTGCTTTTTCTGGGTCGCTTGCGCATGAGCCAAGGGAACGCGCCCGTTGCGCTGGAATTATTCAAAGCCGCCGTAGCGCTTTCGCCCGAGTGCGAAATTGCCACCACCAACGCGGGAATATGCGCTGCTGCACTGGGGGATTTGGACACCGCGAAGCGTTTTTTGGAAATGTCTGTACACAGCGACGGCACCGTTTGGTTGCCTCATTTTTACCTAGGGCAGATCGCGCGCGCGCAGGGACGAGTGGACGACGCTCGCAAACATTTGAATCTCGCGTTGACGTTGGATCCAAACAACCCACGTGTTATGGAACAGATCAGTTTGCTGCCAGCCTAAAGCATGTGTGATTGGTAATGGAAAAAGTTCGTTTTTGTTGCAGGTTTTCGTCCCGGAGCGACTGTAAC
>DNPO01000356.1 GCA_003501375.1 Candidatus Sumerlaeota bacterium
TTTGCCGGATTCTTCCGCGATTGGGAGTGGAAGCGCTTGCCATCCGCCCTGCGCCAACTCGGTTTTTCCTTTGTTGCGGAGACCTCTGTGGGGGCGTGGCATGTGTCACACGCCACTGCCGAGTTTATGCAAAAAAATCCAGGGGGCGCGCATATCGCTTCCAGCTGTCCCGCCGTGGTGTCGTATATTGAGCGCTATCGCATGGAAAGAACAAAGGATTTAGTTCCTGTGTTCTCCCCCATGCTGGCGCATGCCAAATTATTGAAGGAACGCCTCGGGAAAAATTCGCAGATACTTTTTATCGGCCCCTGCGTGGCGAAAAAAGCCGAGGCCGAACGACCGGAACATGCAGGTCTGATCGATTGCGTTCTGACTTTTTCCGAACTGCTGGAATGGTTCGAATTAGATAACATTACCCTGTCGCAACAGGAAGAAAGCGATTTTGATGAGCAACCGCAACCCGGTGCGCGGTACTATCCGCTGTTGGGCGGGTGCATGCGTGCCGCATCGCTCAGCGCCAGTTTGCTCGATCCCAACGTGTTGTCTGTCAGTGGTTTTCGTAAAATTCAGTCGGCGCTGACCTTGGACGAAACGGGCGAAATCTCCCTGATCGAACCGTTGTTCTGTTCTGAAGGATGCGTCGGTGGCCCGGCCATTCCCGGTGACGGCAATCCTTACGACCGACGCGGTAAGGTTTTGCATTACGCCACAGAACATCCGGGCAAGCCCGCAACTGAAATAGTTCCGACGGGACTTTTCACCACGCGTTTCCACGCGCACTCGGCGGATGATGGCATTCCGATTAGCGAAGAAGAAATTCGCCTTGAACTGGAAAAAACCGGGAAACTCGACCCGGAAAATCGTCTCAACTGCGGTGCGTGCGGCTACAACACCTGTCGCGAAAAAGCGATTGCTGCCATTCGCGGGCTGGCCGAGGCGGAAATGTGCCTGCCGTACATGCGGCGTCTGGCCGAAAGTCGCACCGACCGGATTATCGACAGTAGCCCCAACGGGATCATTCTGTTGGATGAGCACTTGCGCATTCTTTCGATGAACGCGGCTTTCCACAAAATGTTCATGTGCTCGGACGCAATATTGGGCAAGCACATTTCTTATCTCATGGACCCTGACCCGTTCGAAAAAGTCGCGGCTGGCCAGGACTTGCTGGAAACCGTGGTGGAGCATAAGCAGTACAATCGCGTGTGCTCGCAGAAAATTTATCGCATTCCTGAGGACAATCAGGTTGCGGGTATTTTTGCTAATATTACCGAAGAACGTGAGCGCGAAGCACAACTCAGCCGTCTGCGTGCCGAAACTTCGCTGCAAGCCAGTGAGTTGTTGGAGCACCAGACGCAAATGGCACAAACCCTTGCTCGTTTTCTCGGTGAAAACACCGCGCGTGGCGAAGCGCTGGTCGAGAAATTACTGCGCTTGGCGAAAGAGTAAAGAGCAGGGATGAGGGCAGAGGGATGAAACAGCCGTTCTATTGGTATGGTTGTTTTCCTCATCCCTCATCCCTCATCCCTCATCCCTTCTATGAACTATTTACACGTCGAACTCTTCACCACCCAATCTTCCAAGCACCCGGGTACGCCCTGCGGCGACTTGGTCAGCGTTGAGCGTAGTCCTGCGGGCGCAACCTTTCTACTGGTGGACGGACTGGGTCACGGCATCCGCGCTAACATTTCCGCTACGTTCCACTCCGCGCTATTGCTGGAACGCATTCGGGGCGGCGCGTCTGTACGGCAGGCGTTTTCCGATGTCGTTACCATCCTCGACCATGCGCGCGGCACCGATCTTCCTTGGGCGGCTCTGAGTTTGGCGCACTTTCTCCCCAATGGCGATGCCACCATATTATCTTACGAAATGCCCGCGCCGATCCTGATCCACGGGCGGCATGCGCAGGTTTTGCCCCTGCGTGCGATCAAAACCGCCAGCGGAATCTTAGGCGAAATCCACTGTGTTTGTCGTCCTGGTGATTCATTGCTGTTGGTAAGCGACGGCATTACTCAAGCGGGATTGGGACAAAAGATGGGCAGCCCCGCACCTCGTCCTCTATCTTCCCCTAATCATCGTTTCAACGGCTCCGTTCCTCCATCGTTAGCGTTTTCCATGTCGCCTGAGGGCTGGACGGTTGATGGCGTGTTGCGCGAGATCAACCTGAAACTGGCCGAGGGAATGCCCATTACTGACATTCCTGAATACATCCACGGCAAGGCGCGACAGCACTGGGGAGCGCAAGCGGGAGATGACTGCACCACCCTGCTGGCCCGCTGCCGCGAAGGCATTACCTCCAACCTGTTCACTGGCCCACCGTCCACCCCGAAAAAAGACGCCCAGACCGTGCGCGATTTTGTCCAATCCGAGGGCTTCCACATCATTTGTGGCGCTTCAACTGCCCAGATTGCCGCGCGTGAATTGCGCCGTCCACTCGATGTCGATCAGGATGCCGCCAGTCTCATTTCGCCCCCTGCGTACCGAATTGCAGGCATGGATTTGGTTACGGAGGGCGCGGTCAGTCTCAACCAACTGTACAATATCATTGATGCCCCGCCCGAAAAGTTCGAACAGAAAAGCCCCGTAACCGAACTCCATACCCTTCTTAGCGTGTCCGACCGGGTGCGCTTTTGGATTGGCGCAGCGGTCAATCCCGCCGGGGAATCTATCGTTTTCCAACAACAAGGCATCCTCCATCGCCGACAGATTATCCCGCTTTTGGCTGATAAATTGCGGGAAAAGGGCAAGATGGTGGAGATTCACTACGTTTAAATTGCGTGTGAGGGTGGAGCGCAAAACTCCTCTCACATTTCCTGTTGTTCCCATACTTCCCATAAAAAATTCCCACGATACAACCCCTGCGATTTTGACCCACGACAAATCTATATCTTGTACATTTTTCTCTATAATGCGGACTCAACAACCACTCAATCCGTAAGAGTTCGTTGCGTCTTTTATGATTGCCTTGGGTTTGTTCTCGGTCTGATAACCAAAGCAATACCACATCTTGTACTAACACGGCATTAGAAGCGCAGAGAGGGGTAGCGCGATTTTACGAAAAATGGCCGGGTTTTAGCCCCAAACGCCTTTTCAGCCCCGAAAAGATAACCGTT
>DNPO01000439.1:0-8088 GCA_003501375.1 Candidatus Sumerlaeota bacterium
CCGGAAAAAATCGAAGTTGGGCTGGGGCAGACCAAGCAAACGCATGCGTTACTGTATGATTTGCTGGATACACTGACGCAGAAATAGCGAATGTTGCACATCGGCAGAAGGCATCCTGCAGACAAACCGATTGCGTTGAGAGGGTGCTTGGGGGTTTTGCTGTTACCGTTTGCAGCAGAATTCGATGATGGCTTTGGCAATACGTTCCAAGTGTTCCACGCGATCAACTCCGCCGAGGCGAATGGCTTCTTTGGGCATCCCGAAAACAACACAGCTGGCCTCATCTTGAGCGATATTGAGAGCGCCGGCTTTTTTCATCGCCAGCATGGCTTCGGAACCATCGCCTCCCATGCCAGTGAGCATCACACCGACTGCATTGGGACCAACCACGCGTGCAACGGATTGGAAAAGTACCTCCACAGAGGGGCGGTGACGACAAACTAATGGTCCTTCGCGCACATCCGCTACCATTTCGATGCCTGGTTTCCGCACCATCAGATGTGAATTGCCTGGAGCGATCAGTGCACGCCCAGGAATCAGTCTATCGCCGTTTTCTGCTTCTTTTACTTCAATTTCGCACATGGAATTCAGGCGGTTAGCAAAGGCCAGGGTAAAATATTCTGGCATGTGTTGCACGATGACAATCGGTGGAGATTCCCTTGGCATCTGCTCCAGCACGACGCGAAGCGCCTCAGTGCCACCTGTGGACGCACCAATGGCAATGACTTTATGTTGATTGCGTCGTAGTTCGGGCGGCGCAGTTAATACTTTACCAGCGGCATAGCCCATACCACGCACGCGCCCGATGGCCCCGATACCAGCGATTCCGGTTGGCCGTCCCTTGGCATCGGTGAAACTCGGGGGAATTTTGCGCCGTACCCGCGCTTTGGCGGCGGCTTTTACCTTATCAATCAGGATAATCCCCATCTCCATCATGCCATCCATCTGCGTACTGTAGGGCTTGTTGATCACATCCACCGCACCCAGTTCCACCGCCTTCATGGTTAGGTCGGCTCCCTCGCGCGTCAAACTGCTTACCATAATAACGGGCAGCGGGAAATGTGTCATAAGTTTGTCCAAAAAGGTTAGGCCATCCATTTTGGGCATTTCAATATCAAGCGTAATCACGTCGGGCTTAAGTTCCACTATTTTTTCGCGCGCTTCATATGGATCCGCCGCCGTGCCAATGACCACAATTTCCTTGTCTGTGGACAATATTTTGGTCAGGGCGCTACGCACCACGACGGAGTCATCGACAATGAAAACACGAATGGGAGGCATGCCTGCGGGTCCTTGCTACGAATTACGCACGTAAATAGTGGGTTTTACAAACTGAAAGGGTGTTTTCAGCGAATTGAGACTTTCGCTGTGCCCAATAAAAAGGTAGCCCCCTGAGGCGAGGTGCTTGTAATACTTGTTGACCAAGGTCTCCTGTGTGCCCTTATCAAAATAAATCATGACATTACGGCAGAAAATGACATCGAACGCCCCGGAAAAGGGAAACGTGGCATTCATCAGGTTAAGGCGCCGAAAAGTGATCAGGTTGCGCAGTTCGGGTTTGGCACGGTAGACGACCTGTCCGCGTGCATTTTTTCCCTTGTCAAAATACGCCGTACGATATTGCACGGGGACGGGCTTTACCTTCTCTTCTTCGTAAATGCCCTCATGGGCAAACTGTAGTACTTTGGTGGAAATGTCCGTTGCCAGTATTTTTATGTCCCAATTGACGGAACGGTCCAGATGCTCGCGCAGTACCATGGCCAGAGTATACGGCTCTTCTCCGGACGAACAGCCCGCACTCCAAACACGAATCCGGCGGGTGGTCCGATTCCGTGTCATGATGGCAGGCAAAGCGGTCTCGGAAAGAAATTGGAAGTGCTGGTTCTCGCGGAAAAAATCCGTCTTGTTGGTCGAAATGGCATCCAACATCATTACCAGTTCGGATCCATCTCCGTCGTGGTGCGCGAGAATTTCGTAGTACTCTTCATACGTTGTGACTTGCAGCGCACGCAACCGCTTCATCAGGCGCGAGCGCACGAGTTCGCGTTTGGCGTTTCCGAGCGCAATGCCCGCAGAATCGTACACCAATTTGGCGAACTTTAAATACAGCCGTTCAGGGAGGTCGATGTTGTTAATAATCGGTTCCAAGGCGCATTCTTTCGTTTTTCAGGATAAGATCGCTATTCAACAGCATGACCACCGTCGTCTTAGTCTTTCCCATCGCCTGAATAAACTCGTCATCATTTCCCGTGCCCATCTTCGGCGGGGGTTCCAAATCATTGGGGGTGAAATCAAGCACTTCATCCACCCGGTCAACGATCAATCCGGTGAGCATATCTTGCCGTTCTACGATAATAATGCAGGTTTCTTCCGTGTACTCTTTTTCTTCCATCCCAAAACGCAGGCGCAGGTCAATCACGGCAATTACCTGCCCGCGCAGATTGATTACGCCCTTCATAAAGTAGAGGGAGTCTGGTACGCGGGTAATGTCCTGCACTCCGATGATTTCACGGATTTTCAGGATATTGATTCCGTAGGATTCCGACGCAAGTACAAGCGTAAGATATTTCCCGGCGTGTGAAGCGGGGTTCCAGCCTTCTTTTTGAAGGGCTGCTGCGGAAACAGTAGCGTTATCAGTCATAGTATTATCCCATGCAGTAAAAAGTATTCTTTATTGTTCTGCCACCATGCTACACCCAAACACTCAGCAGTGTCAAGATCAGACGCCTTGTTGAGCACGAATAAGCAATCCGTTTACGTCAATAATCAAACCCACGCGCCCACTGCCCAGAATGGTGGCGCCCGCGATACCACGGACGTCTCCGAATTGTTCTCCGAGGTTTTTGATGACAATTTGCTGCTGACCAATCAGTTCGTCGACCATCAGGCAACCTCGTTTGTTATCATTTTCTACCAACACCACGAGCGACTCGCAGGGGTCGGTGAAACGTGGTTGGATGTTCCACAGGCTGTAGAGACGCACCAGCGGAATCAAGTTTCCACGCACATTAATCATTTCACCACGCTGCGTGATCGTGGTAATGTCCTCGCGCCGCGGACGAATGGATTCGCTGATCGACACGGTGGGAATGATGTACTCTTCGTGTCCCACACGCACGATCATACCGTCAATAATCGCAAGCGTTAACGGCAGACTGATGGTAATGGTCGTGCCCTTGCCTTTTTCTGAAGCGATGTCGATGCTGCCGCGCAATTTGTCGATATTGCGTCGCACCACGTCCATGCCTACACCACGCCCGGAAATATCCGTAATTTCCTTGGCGGTTGAGAAGCCCGGTGCAAAGATGAACTTGAAAACGTCTAAATCGGATAAGTTAGCGCCACTATCATGTAACAACCCGGTTTCTTGCGCTTTGGCAATCAACCGTTCTCGATCCAGGCCCTTTCCGTCGTCACGCACGCGGATCATAATCCGATCGCCCTGATAAAACGCTTCCAGATAAACCGTTCCCGTTTCCGGTTTTCCGCTTGCGATGCGTTCCTCGGGCATTTCGACCCCGTGGTCCACCGAGTTGCGCAGCATGTGAACGAGCGGATCACCGATCTGCTCTACCACGGTCTTGTCTAACTCCGTGTCTTCACCTACCAGAATCAGATTCACCTTCTTGTTCATTTTCTTGCTGGCATCGCGGACCAAACGGATCATTTTTTGGAACGTTTGGCGAATGGGCATCATGCGGAGCGACATGGAGCGATCCTGCAACTCCTTCGTGATTTTCCCCAGTTGTGCCAGGTTCTTTTCATACAAACGGGAGGCGTTGCCGGTGCCGCGCTGTCCATCCTCGGTTCCACCCAGCACGCGGTTGGCCATCTGCGCCACCTGTGTTTCGATGATAACCAACTCACCGACCAAGTTGACCAGGTGGTCAATTTTTTCGGTATCCACCTTGATCGCATGGGCAACTGCTGAACCGCCAGCCTGACCAGCACCACCGGCCTCGGCTTGTTTTTCCAACGCCTTGTCCAATTTGTCGGGCGAAATACGCCCGGTCTGTACCAGAATTTCGCCAACGGGTTTTTCCTGGTATGCCAAGGCGTTTTCCAGGTCCTCGCTCGAAACCTTTCCAGTTTGGACAAGGATTTCACCAATGGGCTTGTTCTGCAATTCCAAAACCGTCTGCAGTTCTTCCTGAGTAACCGAGCCTTCGGCAACGAGGATTTCACCGATCTTGGGCGGGCTAACAGTCGTTGGCTCGCGATTTTCCAAGACGTCGCGAATTGCCTGACGAATGGGGCCATAAACAATGGGTTGCGCACCAGAGGTTGCTCCCGGTTGCCCGGCTTCTAGTGCTTTATCCAAGTTATTGATCATATGCTTGAGCGCATCGCACGCTTGCAGGCAAAGTTCAATAGCGCGTTGGTTGGGCGTTAGTGTTTTTTTACGGAAGCGGTCGAGCAGTGTTTCGGTTTCGTGCGCAAGTTTACTAATCCCGGTTAGGTTAAGAAAACCAGAGTCGCCCTTGATCGAATGGATGGCACGGAAAATACCATTGATAAATTCCGCGTTTGCGGTTTCCTTCTCGAGGCGGAGAATATCTTCTTCGATGGTTTCCAAATGCTCGTGGCACTGCTGCACAAAGCGTTTTAGCAAATCATTTTCGTCTGAATCGCCAAAAGACCCGGGCACGCCAGATGACGCATATTCCGGGTCATTCAAATCACCGGACAACAAGGTCTCAGACGACGCTTCCTTTTTCACCACCACCACGGGCGCGGCAATAGCGGGTTTGGCCGTCGGTGGGGGAGTCGGGGCTGGTGCAACAGCGGGTTTAGCCACAGGAGCAGGGGCAGGGGGAGGTGGCGCGGGGACTGCTGGTGCAGGCGCAGCCTTGGGAGCACCACCTGCCAAAAGCGTTTTAATGTCATCGCGAATACTGCCGAAAGGCACCATATTAATATTGTCAGTGGTTCCCGTGTCCAAGAAGCGCGACAGGTTCACGGTCATCTGCTTGAGTCCATCAATGGAGCGCAGGCAAATCTCTACCACTTCCGGGGTGACGGGCAGTGTCAGTTTCCGGCAGCGGTCCAGCATGGTCTCGGTGTCGTGAGCCAGTTTGTTGACGCCTGTCATGCCCAAAAAACCCGCACCGCCCTTCATCGAGTGAATGGGGCGAAAAATCTCACCGATCAGGTTAATGTCTTCCGGGTTGTTCTCCAACTCCAAAACTTTTTCTTCAATCGTCTCCAAATGCTCCAAGCATTCCAGCACATATTCTTTGTAGACGCTGGGGTCCTCCATCACTTCGGGCAAACCCGTGGAAGCCTCCTCACCGCTTTCAGGTGCGGCGGTGGGAGGCACCGAAGGGACCGATTCACCAGCCGCTGGCATGGGAGTGGGTTCCATGGTTGGCATGGAAGCGGCTGCAACTGGCGCATCATGGTTTTCTTCGCCCACGGAAAAAATAAACCGTTCCTCTGGCGAAATGGCCGAAGGCAGTTGCACGATCGGCACTTCTAATACTTGGAATCCTTTTTCAATCAGCGTCTGGCATGGGCCGGAGGCATCATTGCCAGCAGTCAGTTCGAACAAATAATTACGTAAGGCCCGGAACATATCCTGGATCATTTGGAACATATCCGCGGGATTGGGCAGGCGTTCGCACAAGAGACCGGATAATACTTCCTCTGCGGCAAACAGCAGCTGGAAGGCAACTTCATCTCCGGCCTTTTCCGCATGCCCTTTCAGCGTTGTAAACTTCTCCAGAATTGATACGAGCGCCGCAAGGTCAGAGAGATCCCCATTTAACAATAGGAGTTCTGTTCCGAGTTGGTCCAGAATCGGTTCCGTATCGGCAATGAGTTTGACAAGACGAGCATCAAGGTTAGGGGTATTACCGCTCATGATAGCAGGATTTCCTTTTTTAAAATAACCTGACTCCATATATGTTAGGAAACAAAATAAAAAAACGGTACTTACAAATGTTTACCGCAACGTCGTAACGGCGTACCAGTCTTGCAAAAACGAAAAATGCGAGAATGCCCGCCTTTCCATAGCGAACAGGATACCTCATTTTCAACCCAAGTTCCAAGAAGAATCCGTTCTGGGTCGCGTATTTCTCTAGGAAAAATAAAAGCGGAAAATAATGCCTAGTGACTGCTCGTCGAGATTCGGGAAGGGCGCTCCAATCCTGCATCCCTCATCGCGTGGTCACAAAGCGCGTAAAAAAACACTCAAGGGTTTGTTTTGCGCGTGATCTGTAAGGATGTGAACGCCTGACAAGTAATTTTTGATTGACTTTATGTCTGGTTTGCATTACATTAAGTCTGGTGTAGATGTCCATTCTGGCAATTAACTTCGGGAAGGCAAATTCCAATGACCTCAGCGCATTCAGCAGGACTATCGACGTCTTTACTATTGGCGTCTGTTCAACTTGAACTTCTGGCTATTGCATTTTGGACCGTTTTCGGGTGTTTGGTTATATGCTCTTCGGTGGTTATTTTTGTCTATCTCCGGCGCATGATTGCCAATCGTAGTTTGTCTGTGTTGGAGCGCCAAGCGAGGTTCAGGCTGTTGGTGTGCATCGTAACTTTGATGGATTGTATTCTTATGAGTGGGATATTTTGCTGGCAGTTATCCTTGGCTTCTTTTTGTCTTTTAGGCTTTTGGGGCTTGACGTTTCGGATTGGGCGCGCTGAGCAGCGTCACGGCAAGGTGATTATCGACGAGCGTGATCGCGAGATTAACAGGGTCGCCTCGACTGCGGGGTTCGCCAGTTTTTGGGTTTGCCTTGTTGCGGTGTGGGGTGTTGCGCTGGCGTTCTTCGGTGCAAACGCGGATGTTAAAATGAGCATTGGGGTGATGGGTTTTTTTCTGTTGGTTGGAGGCATGGTTCTTGTGCAAACAATCAGCGCTCTGGTTACCCTGACAATGTACTGGAGGGATGCCCGTGGGGAAACAAACTGAGGTGCAAAACCGCATCCGTTGCCTGCGTTTTCACACGGATGAGATGACGCAACAGGAACTGGCGGATCGCGTTAGGGTTACGCGGCAGACCATTATTGCGCTGGAGGCAGGTGCATATTTGCCTTCGCTGTTGCTTGCTTTTCGAATTGCTGGCGTTTTTGGCGTTAAGGTTGAGGACGTATTTCAGTACGCGCCCACTATCGATGCGCAGGCGGACGAGGCGTAAAAAGCGATTTTTTTTATCTGCTGAGGAGTTAATAACCGTTAATTTACGGAGCCTGAAGTGACAATGTGATTTTTGGGTTCTCCTGCTCCTGAAAGAGTATTTTCATAGGAACACCTCATTGTCTAACCCAACAATTTTTCGCAATAACACCAGAAACCACCCCCTCAAATATCGAACCACGGAAAACACGGAGTACTCGGAAAAATCACTGCTGGTGTTTTTTCCGTGTACTCCGTGTTTTCCGTGGTTAAAAGGGGGTATGTATATATAGGCTTTGAGGTGTTCCTGGAGTATTTTTGCGGGATTTTGCTTTCTTCCTTTTAATTCTTTGCTATACTCCCCGGTTAGGGGAACTTCCTGCAAAACAACGGAGAATGTCCCTGCTATTTCGCAAAGGAGCCTTAGTTCATTATGCTGCGTTTTTCCCGATGGTATCACTTTGTTCCCAAACGCCGACGTGCGTTGTTTCTCACGCTGCTTCTTCTGGCTGTTGCCGGAATCGCTTATGCGGCGGCCACCATGAATGTTATTAGTGAAAACGGCGTCGTACGCGCCACCCCGGACTCTCTCGGAAAAGCCATCGGCACCATCAAATATGGCACTCCCGTGAGCGTTGTCTCGCAGAATGGCGACTGGTATCAGGTGTCCATCTCCAACACCAGCGGCTGGATGCACAAATCCACTCTTACGGCCAAACAGGTTCTGATGAAATCGGGCACGTCCGATGCTCAGACCGCCGCATCCAGCGGAGAAAATCAGAATGCGGCCTTTGGCTTCACCAAAGAGGTCGAAGGTCAGTACAAGCAGAAAAATCCTAATCTGCGCTTTGACCAGGTGAATCGGATGGAGCAGTACAAGATAGACGACGAGACCAAGCGCGAATTTTTAAACAACGGTAATTTGTCGCTTGGTAAGGGAGGCGCGCAATAATGAAGAG
>DNPO01000439.1:8408-17807 GCA_003501375.1 Candidatus Sumerlaeota bacterium
GCCAGTTGCGAGATGCTCGATCAAGCCGTTCAGCAAACGACGGATTTCGCCGCCTCCCAGAATCTGATTACCGATACGCAAGCGGGTTCCATTAAGAAGACCTCCGCTGCCGCGGCAAAAACTGCCGAAGACATCACACCATCGCAAGAGTATTATATTGGTCGCTCCGTGGCTGCCACGATTCTCAGCCAGTACCGCGCCATGAATAATGATACGCTGAACGACTACCTTAACACCATGGGCCAAACGTTGGCACTCGCATCCGAAAAACCCGAGACCTTCCGCGGGTACCGCTTCATGGCGTTGGATTCGGACGAGATCAATGCTTTTGCCGCTCCGGGCGGATTTATTCTGGTGACGCGCGGGTTGATCCGTTGCTGTCCGAACGAGGACGCGTTGGCGGCAGTGCTTGCGCATGAAATCGCGCACGTACAATACGGTCATGGTAAACGAGCCATTCAAAACGGCCGTTTAACAAACCTGTTTGGTGTCGCTGCTACAGAGGCAGCCAAGAATTTGGAAGATCAGCAACTGGCGCAACTAACCCAGGATTTTTCCGGAGCGGTCAATGACGTGGTGACTCAACTGGTGCGCAACGGTTACTCGCAAAGTTGTGAGTTTCAGGCGGACAGGGGAGCGGTGGCTATTCTGAAGAAGATCGGATACGATCCCGAAGCGCTCCGCGTCATGCTGCAGAGCATGGATAAACGCCTGACACCTGGTGATGCGGGATTTGCCAAAACACATCCATCGCCGCAGGATCGTATTGCCAATATCCAGCCCCTGCTCGGTACTTCGCACACGCTGACCTCGCTGCCGGGACGGGACAAGCGTTTCCGTAGCGGTACTACGGGTGTGTAAAAAAGGGTGAATTTTAAAACCGGTTTCACCACAGAGTCACAGAGGGCACGGAGAACACCAACAATCTTTGGTTTTGGTGTTCTCTGTGCCCTCTGTGACTCTGTGGTGAAGTGATTTTCCCTTTGGATTTGTGAGGAGACACCCTCGATCTTTCAGAAAAATTTCCCTAATATGCTTGCTAACTGCCTCGCAATCAGTGTTGCACTAAAAAACTTGGCGGCTATGGGAAAAATTCCCTACAGTCCCGAACAAAAAGCGTCGATGAAGCAAAAAGAAGTACGTGGATGGTTCAATTGTGGTAAACTGTAGGCGTGGTCCCTAATAAGGACAGGAGGATATGAAAAATGGCAAGCAATGAAATCGCAGGAGTTTCAGCCGTCAGTCAAGGATCAACCACTAGTCGCTATGCACAACAACTAACCGACGAACTGGCAAAAAAGGCCGCAGAGGCGCAGCAGCGTGCGGGGCGTGAAGAAGCGCTTGAAACCCAGAGTGCCAAGGCGGCGGAAGCCTCTGGCTCATCTGCCTCTTCGACCGAGCAGGGAGAGCAGCAGGAGTCAAGAATTAATCTGACGGCGTGATCAACTCTTTTGCGGGAAGGTGTGGCGTGACACCTTCCCGCGTCTGTGCTGCCCATTGCGCCCGTGCCCCTGTCGCGGAGTTTTTTATTGAACGGGAACGGTGTACCATGCGTTCGCGGTGCGGTGTGACTGTTGTTTTGTAAGGAGGATCGCCAGATGTCTATATCGGCAGTCAGTTCAGGTTTAAACATAGGCACTCGTTACGCGCAGCAGGCGTCTGTTGCAAGCGTTACAAACGCGTCCGATGCTCAAAAACTGCTGGGGTGTGAAGTCATGCAGTTGTTGGCGGGTGCCGCATCTGTTGCGGCGAATTCCGGAGTATCGGCTTCCTCCACAACGGGAATGCAGATCAACTTGACCGCGTGATCCGTTTCCATAATAATTTTCCGCGCAGCAGTCGTAAGCGCGGCGCATCCTTGCCATCTCTTTTTCGGTTTTATTCATGCCCCCCTCTCATGTAATCCTTATCGCCGATGACGAAAAAAACACCCGCGAAGGGTTGAGCCTCGCCCTCGAACGCCCCGATTGTGTGATTCTGACGGCGGCGCACGGGGGCGAAGCACTGGAAATTTTACGGACGCGTCCCGTTGACCTGCTCCTCACCGATATTCGCATGCCCGAAATGGATGGCAATCGCCTGATTGATGCCGCCCGCGAAGTTTCCCCCTCGACTGAAATTATCGTTCTAACCGGTCATGGCACGGTCGAAAATGCAGTGGAAGCCATGAAAAAGGGTGTGTTTGACTATTTACTCAAACCTATCAGCCTGGATGAACTTGGGTTGTTAGTCGAACGTGTGTTGGAAAAGCGTGCTCTGCGTGAAGAAAACCAAGCGCTGCACGAGCAGTTGGAAGAACGTCATGGTTTTGAGCACATCATCGGCTCCTCCACACAAATGGATGCCGTTTTTCAACGCGTGCGTCAGGTTGCGCCCACCCGCGCCACGGTATTGATTCATGGCGAAAGCGGCACGGGCAAGGAACTTATCGCCGGAGCAATTCACTACCATTCCCCCCGCAAAGAAAAGCGGTTCGTCAAAATCAACTGTGGCGCGCTTGCGCCCACCCTGTTGGAAAGCGAACTGTTTGGTCACGAGGCGGGTGCGTTTACCGATGCGCGGAAACAGAAAATCGGACGTTTTGAATTGGCCGATGGTGGCACGTTGTTTCTGGATGAGGTCACCGAAACCTCCCCGGACTTTCAGGTGAAGTTGCTGCGCGTTTTGCAGGAGCAGGAATTTGAACGTGTTGGTGGCTCGGACACAATCCATGTGGATGTGCGCGTCATTGCAGCCAGCAATCAGGACATTGAAAAATGCGTCCGCGAAGGACGCTTCCGCGAAGACCTTTATTATCGCCTGAATGTGGTACGGATGGAAATCCCCCCCTTGCGGGAGCGTCAAGGGGACATTCCTCTCTTGGTACAGGCATTTTTGAAGGAGTGCTGCGAGGCAAACGGTAAGCCGTTATTGAAAATTTCGCAAAAGACATTGGATGCTTTGGCCCGCTATCCCTGGCCGGGCAACGTGCGCCAACTGCGCAATGCAATCGAAGGAATGGTAGTCCTTTCTACCGCTCACGGACTTACCCCGCGTAACCTACCGCCGGAAATCCTTTCCGCCAGCAAACAACCCACTTTACAAATCAAAATTGGCGCAACACTCGAAGACATGGAGCGGGAAATGATTCGCGCGACGCTGGCGCAAAATGGTGGCAATCGCGCAGCCACCGCGCGTTCGCTGGGAGTAGGCCGCAAAACCCTTTACCGAAAATTGGAAGAGTATGGTTTAGAGAGTTCCGCCGAGGCGGAATAGGAACGAACTGGGAGTGATGTTCGCCTGTGAATACTCTTGGAATGCAAGAATTCTCTAACAAAAACGATAATATAGTTGTTGTTTACGGCCAAGAAAAAATCTCGTCTCTTTTTCAATACTTCAGCCCCCGCGGTAAACTACCAGGAACTCCTAAAAGTCCTGATGTTTTGCAGTCAGGGCCGCAGGCCCGCAGGCAAGTAGCCGGGGGTGGAGCGAAGCGGAACCCCCGGTCGAGATTGAAAGATAATCAGCCCCGCGAGGGGCGCAGGCAGTAAACGCATTCTTGCCTACGCCCCTCGCGGGGCTGATTTTTTATTCCAGAAAACCGGGGGTTCCGCTGCGCTCACCCCCGGCTACTTGCCTACGGGCCTCCGGCCCTGACTGCAAAACCGTTTTTGTCACTTGGACTTTGAGGAGTTCCTGCCCCTTTTGCCATTTCCCACTGTTTTTTGTGGATATTTGGATGCAATGTGGTCAATACTTCCCGCTGAGAAAGTTTTTGAGGATACATTTGAGGGAGAACCCAACATGGAAGCGTTTGCCAATCTAATCACAGTAATCAATAATTTTCTCTGGGGGTGGCCACTGCTCGTTTTACTTTTTGGCACCCATATCTTTTTGACCATCCGTCTTCGGTTTATCCAGCGATACATCGGGACTGCTCTTAAACTTTCCGTAACCAAAGATAAACGGGCAACAGGCGACGTGAGCCAGTTCGGCGCTCTCACCACCGCGCTTGCCGCAACTATCGGCACGGGAAATATTGTGGGTGTTGCAACGGCGATTTCCGTTGGCGGGCCGGGCGCGGTGCTGTGGATGTGGTTTACCGGCGTGTTCGGGATGGCGACCAAATACTCAGAGGCGCTTTTGGCGGTCAAGTACCGGGTGAAAACATCGGATGGTACCATGGCGGGTGGCGCCATGTATGTTTTGGAGCACGGCCTGAAGAACAAACCGCTTGCGCTGGCGTTTGCCTTGTTTGGCAGCATCGCGGCGTTTGGTATTGGCAATACGGTGCAGGCAAACTCTGTTTCTACCATGATATTTGTTCAGTTTGGAACAGCCCCTTGGATCACCGGACTCGTCATGGCTATCTTTACCGGCATCGTCTTGCTGGGCGGGATCAAGTGGGTGGCACGCGTTTGCAATGTGTTTGTCCCCTTTATGGCTATCTTTTACATTCTCGGATGCCTGATCATGCTGGCTATGACCTATGCGACCATCCCTGCAACAATCGCCCTTATTTTGAAGGATGCGTTCACCGGACAGGCAGCGGTAGGCGGATTTGCTGGTTCCACGGTTTTGATGGCGGCACGCTATGGGGTTGCGCGCGGGCTTTTCTCCAACGAATCGGGCATGGGTAGCGCACCTATTCTCGCAGCAGCAGCGCAGACCAGAAACTCCGTCCGGCAGGCGTTGGTTTCGTCAACTGGCACCTTCTGGGATACCGTGATTATCTGCGCAATCACCGGCATAACGATCGTGAACACAGGGGTTTGGAACAAGGGATTGGACGGAGCCGAATTGACCCATACGGCTTTTGGGACGCTGGGTAAGATCGGTCCAATCGTGCTTTCCGGCGGGCTTTTGACCTTCGTGTTTTCCACGATTCTCGGCTGGTACTACTACGGGGAGAAGTGCATTGAATATCTCTTTGGAACCAAGAAGGTTGTGCTGCCCTACAAGGTGCTGTACACGGTTATGGTCTACGTTGGCGCGGTGATGTCTCTGTCGCTGGTGTGGAAACTGGCGGACTTGTTCAATGGGTTAATGGCTATCCCCAACCTGATCGCGTTGCTTGCGCTAAGCGGCGTCATTGTCAAGGAAACCAAGGAGTATCTCTGGGATAATAACTTGGATAAGATATCTGAGGAAAATATTATCATACAAGGTTCCAGCGAGCAGCAGCCAGAGAATGGTCTTGATGGAATTATCGAAGTGCCAGTGGCGGATGCTTTGGATGAATAAGCGCTGATCTAAAAATAACGCTCGGGGCATGCTTGAAAAATGACAGTGTCAGTCATCACTGGCACAGCACATGCAGCCACCCCATTTTATTGAAAAACGAGCAGCCACTTTCAAACTTGATAAACAATTGTCCGGGGGCACCGAGCGAGGACAGGGGAAGAGAAATTTCTCGTGATCCCGTCAGAGGAAGTGTTGCAGTGCAAACTTTTTTGTCAGCGGACACGCCGATTAAATGAAGACGTGTGCCTCCCCAGCGTTCCGGGATTTTTGACTGGATACGAACGTGCAATTGATCCCCCTGTATCGATACCATTTGCACAGGCCAGGAACTTTGTGCAGGCAAGGTAACAGGGGACTCGTGCAAATAATTTTCTTCCTCAGCGGCAAAGCGCAAAAACCGCTGGGGTTTGAAAACCAATTGGGAGACGTAACATTCAATAGCGCGGCGTTTGGTGGCGCATTCCTCTGGGGTAAGCGTCAAGGCCACTGGCTGCCCGGATACTTTTTCCCGCTTGGATTGGTGGATCAGATAGGCATAAACGTCCGGCGCAGAAAAGGGTAAATCCGTCCCCAGCGCTAAACGCGCCAACACAGCCAAAGCGCTATGGTCAGGGTGCGCATCCTGCAATGCGGGAAGAAAAAGCCGGGTGGGGCGAAATCGCACAATGCTCTCACGAAGAGCAGATATCGCTTGGGCGGAATCCGTCAGCAAATGCGAAGTGCCGCTTTGATCGTGCCATTCCAGGAATTCTACTTGTCTATCGGGGCCGGTTTTAAAACCCAAAACATCCAGAGTTCGCCAAGTCTCTTCTCGTCGGAGTCCTGCGTAGCGCTCCGCCGCTTCGTCACTCCATACAAACGGGGTGCGTTCAAACAAGGCCTGTCCCCACGGGTTTTTATCCCCGCGCGTGGCGAACAGAATACAAACGGCTGCGCCCGTTTGGCATGCGCGTTGGATCAGCCCGCCCGTTCCCAAGGTTTCATCATCGGGATGGGGCGCTAAAATCCAAATTCGGTCGTGAGTGCTCAGTGGGGCAATGGGTTGCATGGCATTCATGCTGGCTGTTTTGCCGTCGTTGCTGCAATCTTTTTTTTCTTGGCAGCCTTGGCCGGAGATACAGAAGGTTTGGGGAGAGGGGGCACAATGGTCACGGTGGGCGTAAAGGGCGAAAAACCTCGTTCCACCGCCTGTGCCCATACCATTGCCACCGATGTTTCTCCCGACGTCGGAACATACGTATGCTCTCCCGCACTCAATTCCAGCGGACCAGAATAGGGCTTGCCATCCAACGTGCCGGTCGCATTGCCGGTCGCGGTGATCAACGCGTAGCGGACGGGAATGTCGACCTGAAAGGGGATGGCGATCGCGGACGATTGCGGTTCATGGAAAATGTATTTTCCTACCACGCTTAACCGCCCCACGGGGATATAAATTTTTTCCATCAGATGACGATCGTGTTCCATGAAATCTTCCGCACCCTCAATATTTTTAGTAATACTTGCATTGATGGCTACACAGGTGCGCGTTTTGATGCAGGTTTCTACCATATCGTCCTTCAGCAGTTTGCGTTGGACGCGTTCTTTGGTAAAACGCTCAAAGCCATAGTACCAGGGACGGTTACGAAAAACCGTCTCGCCTTTGGGGTCCATCAAGAAGTCTGTTGGATCGGTCAATCGCAAAACCTCGCCGAGAAAGAGTTGTGTTTCCCGAGCGCGATTATTCAAAGGGTGCAGTGATGTCAGAATGGCTGTCATTTCCAACACAGCCAAAAACGGTAAGATTTTCCATCGAACCGCTGGGGAAGCCTCTTCTTCCCGGCGAGGAAAGGCCCAGAGAGACAAAATTAAGGCAAACATGATCAGGGGATAATAAGACAGTCGCGTTTGTGCCTGCAAAACGGGATAGAACATTTTCATAATAAAAAAATACACGGTGCAAATTAGGATCAGCCAGGTAGCTCGAATCCCTGTGCCATCTGCAATTGGCGCTTTTCCAATGCGCCACGCCCCGCAGCAAAAAAATGCAGAAATCAAGAGGACAAGTACTTTTTGGCCTCCAAATGTTTTCAGCGGAATCGGCGATGGCTGGGTGCTCGGGGGAAGAATGCTGTGCTTGATGATGCAGTAAGTGGCGGCATCCAAAATTTGCAAATAATGGAAAAGGAGGATCAGCAGCACTGGGACAAGCAACGTCCCTGCTACCAGAGCCAAAGCCGTTTTCCCTGTTTTTTTCCAGGAAAAGGTGCGGCGAAATTCTGCGGAAAAGGCAATCAGGAGGATTAACGCAACCACGGCGGACAAAAGCAACATGGTGGTTTTGAAAGAAGTTCCCAGCGAAATCCCTAAAATTAGCCCTCCCAAGAGTCCCCGACGGGGAGTCAGCGGGCCAGAAACCAAGACCCATAGCGCCACTAACTGCCACATGACCCACATGTCATCGGTGCGGAATTCGGCGGAGGTCAAAAAAAACGGCGGAACCAAAGCCGCAAAGACGGTGGCCCAAACCGCAGCCCGGTGATGCAAGAACGAACGTACGATTCCATAGATCGCAAACAGCATAACGATGAAAATAACCAACATCAGCGAGCGCATGTAGTACATAATGCAGGGGGTTTCACCAAATAGCCGAACAAAGGGTGCCATGCTAAGATGGAAAAGTGGGGTATGGTTATCAAAAATATCGCGATACTGCAAAAGCCCATGTGCCCAGCCCCAGGCGACATGCAAATGCTGAGGTTCATCGCTATCGAC
Organism: Candidatus Sumerlaeota bacterium; assembly: GCA_003501375.1. GTDB lineage: Bacteria > Sumerlaeota > Sumerlaeia > UBA8349 > UBA8349 > UBA8349. The sequence goes on from DNPO01000439.1 coordinate 16,383, forward strand.
TCGCATGGTGAGAATCGCGGTGATGCGCAGTATGGCTGCCAAGGCACCCAAAACCCAAAGGCACAGGCGTTCTTGTGGCTGTACGATGGGGCTGGAAATGGCATTTAAAAGGGCTGAGTGAAACTTACGGAAGGGAGAAAGGAGAAAGGAGGACAAGGTGGGAACCGCTTTCCTTTGCTAAGAGTTGCGCTTGATGGTGTCTGCACTTTTAAAGACCCAGTCACGCTGTATCATGAAAACGAGGGGGAACAGAATCAACTCGGACAATGCCTTGTGGAAAAAAGTATGGCAATGCGGAAAATTGCTCATCAGAACCAACATAATGCCGTAAGAAACAAGACCGCTGAAAATGATCAAAGTCAAAAACCGCGAGCGCACATGGGCGTTGGGTTGGATGGAATGAAAAACAAATTCGAGAAGTGCGCTGTACAACCCTAAGGGGCCAAAAACCTTGCCTACGATCTGCGCCAGCCAGAGGGGAAAAGCCAAGTGCAGGCAGCAGTCAAAGATTAAAACTTCAATTCCCATTGCCATTGCGGAATGGTAACAGAAACGCAACATGGTGCGATAAATTTTAAAAGAATCCCGAACTGGATGAAAATGCGAGCAGGTATTATCCGCATCCAGATAAACCGTTTCAATATCCACCTCTAGGGCGGCATATCCCAACTGACGAGCCAGTGTCAGCATTTCCAACTCAAACTCATAGCCGCGCGCGGGAATGCGTAACAGGTGCAAAGCCAACGAGCGCGGAATACCTCGCAACCCCGTTTGTGTATCACGCAACCCCCATCCCGCAAACCAATGCAATGTCTTGCGTGTGACTTGGTTGCCAAACCAACTGCGCCAGGGAATATCCGTAGAGAACTGGCGAGACCCCAGAACCAAAACGTTGCTCTCTGTTTCCAGGCGTTCTGCAACCCTAAACACATCCTGGGGTAAATGTTGCCCATCCGCATCCGCTGTGACAAAGCCAACTGCTTCAGGGAACATGGCTGCGGAATAGTTCAAGCCCGTGCGCAAAGCACTTCCTTTACCCAAATTTACCGCATGTCGTATTACATGCACCCCGGGAATTGCGCGAACCGCGTCAAATACCGGTTCATAATCCGCGCCGCACCCGTCATCCACCACTACGATGGCTAAAAATGAAAACAGGGACATCTCTCGCAGCAACAGGGCAAGAGCAGGAGTGGGCTTATAAGCGGGAACAATGAGAACTGTGGATAATGGCATATGGTGTTGTGAAAAGAAGCGATGATGGAAGTGAGCGCTACAATTTTTCCCAATTAGAATTGGCAGCATGCACTTAACCGCCATTATAGCGGGAAGGATTGTCTGCTTTTTTGCTAAAAACGGCAAGACCTGTTTTTCTCACACCGCAAGAGGGTGTATTTTGCTTCCGCGACCATTGGGGTGATACGT
>DNPO01000438.1:0-6246 GCA_003501375.1 Candidatus Sumerlaeota bacterium
ATTTGCTGACCAACGCGCTGGAGTTGGAAAAGCAGGCGGTTGCGGAGATTGAAGCCGCGTTGCAGGGAATGTAAAACAAATAACTGACTCTCCGAAGTGAGAATGTTAATGGCCGCTCCCATCACCGTCCCCCTCTTTGACCTCAACTACGGCCCGGAAGAAACCGAAGCCGCCTTGCGCGTGCTCCAAAGTAAGTGGTTAACGCAGGGCGACGAGACGACCGCGTTTGAAAAAGAATTTGCCGAGTACCTGGGCGTCAACCATGCCGTGGCGATCACCAACTGCACCGCTGCGTTGCATTTGGCGTGCTTGGCCGCAGGGGCCGGGCCGGGGGATGAAGTCATCACGTCGGCGCTTACCTTTGCCGCCAGCGCAAACGCCATCCGTTACACGGGCGCAACGCCGATTTTTGCCGATGTGAAATCGTTCGACGACTGGACGCTCGACCCGGATGATATCGAGCGCAAAATCACGCCGCGCACCAAGGCCATTTTGGTGGTGCATTATGCCGGGTTCGGTTGCGACATGGAGCGCATCCAGGCGATTGCGCAAAAAAACAAACTGAAAATTATCGAGGATTGTGCGCATTCGGTCGGCGCATCGCGCGGACCAAAAAAATTGGGAAGCGAAGGCGATTTTTCGTGCTTCTCGTTTTTCTCGAACAAGAATCTCTCCACCGGAGAAGGCGGCATGATCTGCACCAACGATGCGGAAGCCGCTGCGCAAATCCGTTTGTGGCGCTCGCATGGCATGACGCATTCCACGCTCGACCGGCATCGCGGACACGCTTACACATACGACGTGGTTACGTTGGGCTACAACTACCGCATTGATGAAATTCGCTCCGCGCTGGGACGCGCGCAACTGGGCAAGTTGGATGTCGCAAATGCCCGCCGTCGCGAACTCGCCGCGTTGTACAAGGAACTGTTTGCGGGGTTTGATGGATTGCAAATACCGTTTTGCGGGGCGGAGTTTTGTGTGCCAACGAGCGACCCGAACTACCACATTTTTCCGGTGCTGTTGGGAAATGGTATTGACCGCCCCAGTCTGATGGCGGCGTTGCGCGAACGCGGTATCCAAAGCAGCGTGCATTATCGCCCGGTGCATACCTTTAGCGCGTTTCGCGAGGCGTACCCCGGTGTGTCGCTACCCTTGACCGAACAAATCGGGTTGCGGGTGCTTACGTTGCCGATTTATCCAGCAATGAGTGACGAGCAGGTGCGGGTGGTGGTGGAAAATCTAGAGGACATAAAGGACTGCAAGGACGCAAAGGACAAATAAGACTTTACAAAATAGCAAGGCCCTTTGGTATTCCCCCCAAAGGGCCTTGTCATTTTGTCCTTGCAGTCCTTTATGTCCTTTTTATAATCGCCGCGTAAGCCGCTATCGTTTTCTCGACCGTTTTGTCCGCCGTGAATCCCGCGAGCGCATGGGCGCGGCCCGCTTCGCCGAGACGCTTTGCTAACACCCCGTCACCTAACAATTGCAAAATAGCATCGGCCAATTCCTGCGGATTTTTCGGTGCAGCAAGCAAACCCGTTTGTTCGTGAATCACCAGATCGGGCACGCCGCCGGTGCGGGTTGCAGCAACTGGCAAAGCAAACAGTTGCGCATCAATCACCGAGGTGCAAAGCCCCTCCAGATGCGACGACAGCGCAAATACATCAAAACTACTCAGGAACGTTTCCACATCGTTGCGTCGCCCGGTAAAAACAAACGAGGCTTGCAATTTGCGCTCGGCCACCTGCGCTTTGAGCGCCTGCTCTAACGAACCATCGCCCACCAGCACAAACCGCGCGTTCGGGTAGCGCTCCAGCACGCGCGGCGCTGCATCGATCAGGTACTGGTGTCCCTTGTGATCGACCAAACTACCAATGGTGCCAATCACGGGTGCGTCGTTGGGGATGCCGAATTCCTCGCGCATTTTTTCACGCGGAACCTGATAGGTAAAGCGCGTCGCATCCACCCCGCTGGGAACCAGATAAATTTTTTCTGCCGGAATGCCGCCCTGCTTCAACACATCAGCCACCCCGTTGGAGATCGACAGGTACGATACGCGCGGGTCAAAATATTTTCGGCGTGACAACCAATTTTTCGAAATCGCAAAGTCCACACGCCGCGAAACCGCAATCGGCATGTTGCGCGGAGCCGCCCAGCAAGCCAGCGCGTGCGCATGCGCATCGTGCGTGTGAATCAGCGTGACGTTTTGCGACTGGATGAGTTTTTTTAATTTCCATGCCGAGAAAATATCGAACTCGCCGTGCATGTTGACGCCCGCTACCGGAATTCCGGTTTCCATTGCACGCAGCAACAACGGCGATGCGGGAGGCGATGCGAGAACTTGTCGTACGCCAGCGGCTTGCAACCCCTTGCACAAATTAAAAACCTGCGCCTGGCCCCCGCGCCATTCGCGCCCGCAATCCAAATGCAAAACGCAAAAATCAGGGATGAGGAATGAGGGATGAGGGATGAAACTGCGTTCGCTATCCATACCTTTTACCTTTTGTCCTTATCCTTGTTTTTTTCATCCCTCATCCCTCTGCCCTCATCCCTGTAGTTCTTACGTCGCTGGTCGGGTTCGTCCCTTGGCCCATTCGCGGCGTTTTTGAATGTCTTCCGCCATGAGTTTTGATAACGGGTAGGTTTCTTTAATGCCGTGCAGAATGTGCGCCGCGTCCACTTCTTTTTTCTCCGTAAAGGAGTCAAACATCGCTGAGATCACCGCTTGCTCAATTTCCGCACCGCTGAATCCATCCGCCGCTGCGGCCAGTCCTTTGATATCGAACTTCAGCGGATCACGTCGCCGTTTGGAAATATGGATACGGAAAATATTTTCCCGCTCCGCCTGCGTGGGCAGGTCGACAAAGAAAATTTCGTCGAAACGTCCCTTGCGCAAAAGTTCGGGTGGTAGGGCCTGCACGTTGTTTGCCGTCGCGATAACGAAAACCGAGGAGGTTTTTTCCTGAAGCCAGGTGAGGATCGATCCGAACACGCGCGACGTGGTGCCCGCATCGCTGAAGGACGACGAGTCCAACCCGCTGAAACCTTTGTCAATTTCGTCGATCCACAGCACGGCGGGTTGTACCGACTCCGCCAGTTGAATGGCGCGGCGTACGTTCTGCTCGCTGCTGCCGACCAGGCTGCCGAACAGTTGTCCCATGTCGAGGCGCAGCAGCGGCACTTCCCACATGCGTGGCGCGGCCTTGGCGCAGAGGCTCTTACCGCAACCCTGCACGCCGAGAATCAGCAGTCCCTTCGGGCTGGGCAACCCGTAGCGGCGGGCTTCGGAACCAAACCCTTCCTTGCGCTGGATCAACCATTTTTTCAGATGGTCGAGTCCGCCAATTTCCTGAACATTTTCTTCCGCCTCGATATATTCCAACAAACCGGTTTTGCGAATAATCTGCTTCTTCTCAGAAAAAATAACGGGCACTTCGGCGCGGGTCAGGCGACCGGTACTAACCAAGGTTTTTGCGAAAACATTTTCCGCCTCGTTGAGTGTAAGACCCACCGCTGCGTTGACCAGTGCATCCTCCGCACCGTCGCCCAGGTCCACCGTCAGGTTCGGATTCGCGCGTACGTCATCGGCAATCGACCGCAGTTGTGCGCGAATGTGTTCGCGCGGCGGCAGCGGATAATCAACGATAGAAACGTCCTTCTCAAGTTCTGCCGGGATGTCCGACACAGGCGACAACATGACCACGGTAACGTAGGTGGAACGCAGGTGTTCGGCCAGGTCGCGCAATGCGCGTGTGATGGGCGACTCGCGGATGTAGCGGTGCAGGTCTTTAAAAACGTAAATCGCCGAATCGTTTTCCTGCAACACCTGCCGCACCGCCATCAGCGGGTCTTTGGTTCCCTTGACGCCTTCGGGTCGCACCTTCAGCGCATCGCCGGAGTAGGGGAGAATGCCGTCGTTGATCGTCCAGACAAAAACGCGTTTGTTCAGGCGTTTGCCAATGTCACCAATCTCGCGCAGGACGCGGCTTTCCTCCCACGAGATCACCTGAAGCAAGGGGTAACGTGCGCGAATAAGAGTTTCGATTTCACCAAAGCGAATGGGAGGCGTGGGCATGAGGGGGAACCTTTGGAAAGAGATAAGGATATAAAGGACTGCAAGGACTCAAAGGACAAACAAAGAATTTGCCTTAGTTGTCCTTGCAGTCCTTTATATCCTTGTCAGTTACGACGCAAAACGATCTTTAGCAGCCGCAGGAGCGCTGCCGTAGCCATTCGGATGTTCCAGTTTCCACTTCCACGCCGTCTCAATGATGCGACGGAGATCAGCGATCTGCGGATTCCAGTGCAACTCTTCGCGGATGCGGTCGGACGATGCGACGAGACGCGCGGGGTCGCCTGCGCGACGCGGCGAGTTGATGCAGGGGATTTTGCGGCTGGTTACTTCTTCCGCCGCCTGCACGACTTCCAGCACGGAGAAACCCTGACCATTGCCCAGGTTATAAATGTTGGTCGCTGCGCCCTTGCCCAGTGCTTCGAGTGCCTTGATGTGCGCGTCGGCCAGGTCTGACACGTGGACGTAATCGCGGATGCAGGTGCCGTCCTGGGTCGGATAGTCGCGGCCAAAGATGCCCAGCGACTCGCGCTTGCCTGCCGCCACGTCCAGCACGATGGGGATCAGGTGCGTTTCGGGCGTGTGGTCTTCGCCGCACAGTTCCGTCGCGCCGCACGCGTTGAAGTACCGCAGGGAAATCGAACGCAGCCCGTGCGCATCGGAGCAGTCGCGCAGAATCTGCTCAAACATCCACTTGGTGCGACCGTAAGGATTGGTCGGGTGCTGCGCGGTTTCCTCGGTGATCGGAATCGCGTCCGGCTCGCCGAACACGGCAGCAGTCGAGGAGAAAATAAACTGCTTCACGTCGCAACGCAACATGGCGCCGAGAAGGTTGATGCCGTTTTGCACATTGTTCTGATAGTACATGAACGGTTCTTTGACCGACTCGCCGACCTGCGAATGCGCGCAGAAGTGCATGACCGCATCCACCTTGTGTTCGCGCAACGCTTTTTCCAGCGTTGCGGAATCGGCAATGTCGCCCTGCACAAACGTTACCTGATTCGGCACCGCTTCGCGGTGTCCGCGCGAAAGATTGTCGTAAACGACGACTTTATGACCGGCGCGACTGAGTCGCTCCACGGTTACGCTGCCAATGTACCCTGCACCACCCGCAACAAGAATAGACATGGTTGTTCCCTTTTTTCTGATTCAAAATGGATCGGGCGCATCGCCCGAACGAACTGCTTGTACCACACCTGCATTTCTTTCGCAAAAGGAAAGAAAAATTACGCCCTTCATTTAATTGCCAGCAACCCCTTGGCCCTGGTCATCGCCGCCCGCACGTAATGCTTCAACGTGCCCGACTTCAGCGCGCGCCACAACGTGCGCGCCACATAACCCGGGCGAGCGTACAACCTGAGCAGTGTCTTTTTGCGCCACTCTGTCAGACGTTCGGCGGACAACGCACGGCTCCGCACCGCCGACACGGCGTAACTGCCTTCGCCCTCGGGCGATGTGATTAAACCTTCGGTGGTTGCAATATCGTACAGTTCCGTTCCCGGCAACGGGAAGGCAATGTTGATATCGAAAAAATCGGGATTCAGTTTCTTGATGAACTGATAGGTTTTCTCCAGTGTCGCCTCGGTCTCCCACGGCAGGCCAATAATAAAGAACGTGTGCACGGCCAAGCCCGCCGCTTTGCAAATCGCGACGGCGCGTTCGGCATCCTCGACTTTTGTGCCCTTCTTCATATAATCGAGCATGCCCTGATCGCCGCTCTCGATTCCGAACGCCACTACCCAGCAGCCCGCTTTTTTCAGCGCTTGGGCGCGTTCCGCGTCCATCGTGTCCACGCGGCTGTTGCAGCCCCAGTGGATTTTAAAATCCGCCGATGTGATGCCGTTGCACAATTCCAACAGCCAGCGTTTGTTCATGGTAAACGTATCGCCGTTGAACAGAAACTCATGGATGCCGTGAATTTCCACGCAGTCATGCAACTCGGCCAGAATGCTTTGCGGCGAACGCAAACGTAATTTGTAACCGCTGACCACGCCCGCCGGGCAAAAGATGCACTTGGATGGGCAACCGCGATTGCCCGAAATGATCGTCAGCGGATTGCCCGTTTCCGGGCTGCGGTAAAGCGAGTTGTCCAGCAGTCCGCGCAGGGGCAACGGCAGCACGTCCAGATCGGCCACGCGGGCATGGCCCGATGCGCCGATAATATTTCCGTCGAT
>DNPO01000438.1:6602-6973 GCA_003501375.1 Candidatus Sumerlaeota bacterium
ACGTCCAACGCCGGGCATTCGGCGAGCAATTTTTCACCGAGGCGTTCAAAAATTTCGCCTCGCGCAATGGTCTGAGCCAGCGGGTTAATTTCCTTTGCCATTCGTGCCGCGTTGAGGTCTTCCTGTGCGGTGGCGGTGGTGACGTTGATGAGTAAAACGTCGGGTTGGAAGGCCTGCAGATCACGCCGCACCTGTTCCCAATCCGCACCCAACGCGGGGTAGTCGATAATGCGCGGTTCATACCCTTCGCGTTTGGCAATGGCGGCGGCAAGGGCCAGATCGATGGGCGGAAAAATAATGCGAACGGTTTGGTCTTCCACGCGCGACTGGCAGCGGTCATCGCGGCGAAAAAGGCCGGAGGGGGGATTGAT
>DNPO01000421.1 GCA_003501375.1 Candidatus Sumerlaeota bacterium
CACGAATGGCCGCGAGGGTTTCGCGTGAGAAAAACTTGGTGATGTTGGAAGCAAGCCCACCCGGAGCCGTCTCACTCTCGGCCTCAGCGCGGAACCAGGCAACGCCGCCAGCGCCAAAGGTGCGGACGGTTTTGTTGAGGTCGCCCTCAGGCTTGAGTTGCGTGGTGGAATAAGCCGTGCCGCCGCCAGGGACGCAGAAGGCGCGGAGTACGCCGCCATTTTCGAACACGGTGTTGAAGACGCGGAACTCACAACCCATCGTTTTGACCAATTCGGTCAGGTCGACGATTTCCAACCCAAAGCGTAAATCAGGCTTGTCGCTACCAAAGCGCAGCATGGACTCGGCATAGGTCATACGCGGAAAGGGGGTGACAATGTCGAGGTTTTTCGCGACCTTGAACACATGCTTCATCAAACCTTCCATGCTCGCGTAAATTTCTTCCGGCGAGATGAAGGACATTTCAATATCGATTTGCGTAAACTCAGGCTGACGGTTGGCGCGGAGGTCTTCGTCGCGGAAGCACTTGGCAATCTGGTAATACTTGTCGTAACCCGCAACCATCAGAATTTGTTTGAAAATCTGGGGCGACTGCGGCAGGGCGTAGAACTCACCCGGCATCAAACGGCTGGGAACCAGAAAGTCGCGCGCGCCTTCCGGCGTGCTCTTGTTCAGAATCGGCGTTTCGATGTCGAGAAAACCCTGCTGCTCCATGTACTCGCGCACGGCATAAACCACTTTGGAGCGCAGAACAATGTTCCGCTGCATATCGGGACGACGCAAATCCAGGTAACGGAATTTCAGCCGCACATCTTCGGTAACATGCGCGTAATCATCGAGTTTGAACGGAACCGGCTTGGAGGTGTTGAGGATTTCGAACTCTTCGGCTTCGAGTTCGATCTCGCCCGTCGCCATCTTCGGGTTCGTTGCGCCGTCGATGCGGGGAATGACCTTGCCAGAAACTGCCACGACAAATTCGGAACGGATGCTGTGGGCTTTCGCAAAGTTTTCCGGGTTCATGCGCGAGGGGTCGAGCACCACTTGGCAAATGCCAGTGCGGTCGCGCACATCAAGAAAGACAAGATCGCCATGATCGCGACGGTTATGTACCCAGCCCTTCAGAACTAGCGTTTTACCCAGATCGGTTGACCGGGGTTCTCCGCAGTAGCAACTGCGGGCGGTGTTATGCAAAGAAGCCACGTGAAAAAATTCCTCTCAAAAAAACTCTATCGCATCATATATGTCTAAAATGGTGCTGAACGTGTTTTTGTCCCTTCGGGACAAAACGAAAAAAGCCTTACATCAACGCATCCAGATTCAACCCGGACGCCGGACTGCCCATTATTAGCAGGAAGAAGCAATTAGGGCAAGAGAATTTCCAATCGCTGCTCTTTAGCAGTACGTTCTTCCAATTCCGCGCGTTTCTCAATCTCCAGCGCAGCCGTCACCTTCCGACGCAATTCATAAATTTTCATCGCAGCCACATGCGACATATTATAGTCCGGTTTTTCCACCACGGGCATCACCAGCGTGTTGGGGGTCTCGATCAAGTCCGGAAAACGCGGCACTTCTAATGTCCCGGACGCAAGACCGTCATGCAACTGCTTCACCTTGGGCGCAACATCTGCAGCAAGCAGGGAAAGCGGCTGGCTTTCCTCCCACATGTCAACGCGAATGGTTTGGGCGGCATCCGAACTCAGCAGCCCCCGCCGTACTTCCGCAGCCACAAGAGCAAACGGATTGCCCTGGGTCGGCGGCAAAGACGCCACGGTTTGCTCCAACGTCACCGTGGTGAAAGCCGCGCGAGCACGCAAAAGTTGGTCGCGCAAAGCCGCCATTTTTTCTGCACGATTGGCCTCGCCGATTTCGTTGGAATTCTGCAACCGCACCTGCACGGCGGAAAGTTGTGGCGTGAATTCATGAGAGAAATTTTCGGCGTGTTCATCCAAATACTCCAAAACTTGCTCCCGGGTCAGCAAGAGAGAAGGGGTTAATTGCCGCCGAATATTTTCGCGCGACACTTGCATCATTTTCACCAGTCGCACAGCAGACGGCATCACCGGATCCGCATCGAAAGATCGCGCTTCGCAATCGCGCGCAATGTGTTCGCCCATCAACAACCCGGCCAGCGCCTGGTTCATGTGTGTGAAGTCCACTTTGAAGTTGGACTGTACGAGACTGGGGAACAACTCTAGAATGCTGTCTTCCGTGAGCGAAAAATTTCCCAAGCGCAGAGGCGAGGGGTGCGGTTCAAACAGATTGGCTATTTGGATCAACGCAATGGGGTCTATTTTTCCGGGCAATTCGCGCGTTTGCTCCACGTACAAGTGACGTAGAAACTTCATGAACAATTCGTCGTGAATCTGGGGTGACACCTCGGCAAGTGGACGCACCAGGCGCGGCTTGGTAGGCAACCCTTTGATCAGGTAAAAACCATCCGCGGTCTCGAACATCTTGAATTGGCCAACCGGAGTTTCAAAAGCAGCATTCTCCAACGCAGCGGATTGCAACGTACCCGTGGTAAACTCTGGGACGTCCCCTCCCTGAGCCGCATTGGGTGCCTGGGACCAACGGCGTGCCGCATCTTCAAAAGTCAGATTTTTCGACACATCGCCAGCTAGGATGTCATTATAAATGCGATCCAGTTGCTCACGCACTGCGCCGCGTTCCAGTTCACCCGAACCAGCGCGCAGAAAAATCATCTGTACATGTGCCGTAAGCGGTGGCAAAAATCGGCTCAGGTTATCCTGATAATATTTGTTGATGTCCTCCTGCGCCACCACCACCGTGGGTTTAACGTTGCGATCAGACCAGAGCATCTTGTAAACCGGGTAGAGTGCAACGCGCAGCCTGAGGCGATCCAACGCCACCTCGTCTGAACTGCGTGCTGGTAGCGGACGCACGGAAAAAGCCAGGTCCGTTGCCCAGTCACGGATGGAACCCTCCAGTTTCAGGCGGAGCGCATCGCGTTCTTTTCCCGCCGTGGCCTGTTGGTATTTTTGAAACAAATCCGGCTGTGCATCGCGATTGAGAATCAGGTACAGGTAAAGTTCCTGCTCCGTCAGTTCGCCCAGTGCGCAACGCGCAATCACCCGGCGCTCGGTTCCTCCGCGATAATGTGACACTAATGCCGGATTGTCGGCGGGCCAGACAAACAAGCGCAAAGAAGGCGAGGTGAGCGACTCGGCAATGCTGGGAAACGGATTAAAATTTACCCCAACCGTAGCAGCAGTGGGTGCCTTGTATGCCTTAACGGTGCTATCGGATTCTTTGGGAGTATTTTTTTTACTTTTCGATGAGGCCGCGCTGACCGGTTGCGAAACAGCAAGCAAACAGGCACAAAGGATCAGAAGCGTGAGCGGGCGGAGGAAAGAACAGGGATTTGTCATGGGCGGGAGAGCCTCCTCTTGATTTTATAACTACTTGCACGGTAACTATTGGGGCGTTTTTTTTCAAGAATAAAGGCGCGTATCTTCTGAAATGTAGGACAGCCGCCTCGGTTGTCGTTTTGTACGCCAACAGCCAGGGCGACTGTCCCACACTTTAAGAGGGGATGCACTTTTCATTACTGTTCCGACCCGCGGCCCTGCGTATCCACTTGCGTGCGCATGATGTTGCCGGCACTGTTCGCACCATTGGTCGGGTCGTACTGCACCATCGGGTTCCACGACTTGTCCGGCCCGATGCAGAGAATGCGCCATCCGCCCATGCGCACACTGGCGTTTTTCCCCGGCCCATACTTGCCGCTCAAAATCGTAAATCCAGAGGAAACCGCTTTTTCTAATTCTGGTACATTTTCATAACTGTACCGCCGCCAGATGTCATCGGGAAAATCGTTGCGGCGCATGCTGTCGCCCGCGAACGGACAGCGCAAATCCGCTGTGGTAATGTACGCAACCGGGGTACTCAGTGCATCCGAAGTATACCACCATTTGTAGTTTAGCCCGGGAATCACACCCGCCGTAAATGTGGGGACGATCATCGTGGGGTAAGCATTGCAATCCACCCGATAACTTTCCAACGCGGTAGCAATGGAGCGCAAATCACTTTGCGCTCGAGCGGATTTGGCGCGCAGTCCGGCATCCATCAGGTTTGGCAACGCAACAGCGGCCAAAATCGCGATAATGGCGACAACGATTAATAACTCAATTAAGGTAAACGCTTTTTTGATGTTCATTGGGGGGTCTTCTTTTTCATGGGGTTCATCTGGATTTCCCCCGCCGTATGTACCCCGTCTGCGCTCCCCTTACGAAACAGAAGGATGGTGGGGATGCTTTCGAGTGAGGCGGTAAGAAGCGCGACGCGAGGATTGGGGGCCGGGTCGCGCTTTGTCCCGGCCAAGGCATCCGCCAACGCCGCAATAATACGCGCAGCATGGCCCGGACGCAAGACTTGGAATGCGTGCGCCTGTTGCATACCCAAGCGGTTTCGTGCAGCAACAAGCGCATCATCTGCAGTTCCGTTGCGTTCCAGCGCCGCACGCAACGTATTGGAGGTGAGGGCAAATAACAACTGATCATGCGTTACCGTCCAAGTGGGTTGCACCTGGGGTGGCAGTTGCGGCAAGCCAAAAGTGTGCAATGTAACCGGTGTACCTTTGACCATAATATCCTGCCGTTCCAATTGAGGCGGCTGGGAAACGTCACCGCGGGTGCTTTGCCATTGCTGGATGGCAGTTTGCAAATCTTTTTCCAACGCAACCACACGAGTTTGTGTGGCTTCTGGTTGGCGGGTCTGAAATCCTAACAAAAAGTCGATGCGGGGAAATTCGCCTGCTGCGCCGTACTCAAAGCGGTTCACGCTGAAAAACCACTGGGGGCCCAGTTCTGCAAAAAAATCCGGATCAACCAGGCAGTCACGCATCCGTTTCAGATTCGCTTGCACGGTCTCCGATGGAGGCGATGTCGCTTTGCCCGGTTGCGAAAGCGCAGTACTCCAACGTTCGAGCAGGGAAGCAACATACCGTTTGAGCAACGAGGGAGCAAAAAGTGAATTGCCACTCCACAACAACGCATCTGGCTGAACAAACTCACTTCCCGGCAGGCTCGATACGGGAGACGCACTTGCATACAACTGCCGAATCAGGTTCTCTCGCTCGACGGGATACAGGGCAAAACTATCAAGCCGAATTGCGTCGGGCGTAAACCGAATACCGCCTGCCATTCCGCCACGCGGTTGCAGGGTATTGAGCAGGGGATCCAGCGCTCGAAGACCTTCCTGCGCGGGCAAACTCTTTGCGAGGAACGCGCGCGGCGGCGGCAAGAAAAACCGCAAATCGTAAGAAACGCCCGGCGTTGCAGAAACGAGTGTCTGCCAAGCGCGGCTCACTTCCGTAAAGGAGGTAAGAGATTGCGCATCCATCAGGCGAGAAGGGGCTTCCATCGCACGTGCGGCCTGGCGTAACGTATCTGGTTTGTTTGAAACCGCGCAAAGGTTGCGCGGGCCATTCAGTGCCCAGCCGATACTGCCCTCCGAATCAGTCAAAAAGGTGAGCGCGGTATTCCCAATGGATTCGACTGAACGCGTTATATTTTTGTTTGCCCCCGTGCTGCGGGCAAGAATTTCTCGTTCGGCATTTTGGAAAAAATTTCGCAATTCCGGCGCGTTGCACATGGTACCAACCCAAAGAAATCCCGCACCGCCACCTTTACCCTCGTCTGGCAAAACGGATAGTTCCATGGAGGAGACCATTCCGCCAAAAAACAATTTTTGCTCAAGTGCCCCACCCGCTGGAGTTGCCTGATGTTTCGTAAAGGTTAGCCCCACCGCATCACTCGCCTGCTCCAATACTCCATGTAACGGCGTTTGGGCAAAAGAATGCCAAGCGTTGCCTGCATCGGGAACGCTCAGAACAATAGTCGCATGGGACGGCGTCAGATCGGGGAAAATGAACTGCGCCTGCGCGGACAGAGGAAGTGAGCCGAGAAAAAACGCCAAGAGAAAATAGCGCGAGAAGGAAAACATGAAGCCAAAATTTCTCCGATGGATGACAACTCGGTCAAATTAAATCCAAAACAAAGAAAAGCCGGACTCGCACAAGGGCGAATCCGGCTTTGGTTATTTCAACAGAAATAAACTCCCGATATCTTAGTGATAGGAGTAAGCACTAGCGGGGGCGTTCGGGCTTTCCATACCTTCCCAAGAGTTGTTATTGGGATCGCAAAGCACAGGCATCGGAGCTCCGTACATATTCTTAAAGATATACTCGGGCTGGATGATTGGCTCATAGTTCTTGGGCAGCGGGAAGGGGAACGTGATCACCTCAAATGCACCAGTGGTGGTGCGAGCGACGGTCCAGGCGGCACCCTTGACAGTGCCGAGCACCGTCCCGGTAACAGGATCATTGCCCTTCATGCTCTTGCCGATCTGGCGCGGAAGTTCTAACCAACCGCCAAACAGGTTGCAAGTGCCACGGGCGAGTTTGGTCGCCATGGAGTTGACCTCTGCGCTGTCCTGATACAATGCATCTTCCTCACCGGATACCTTCGTCTTCTGATCCGCGAAGGCGGCACCGCCCAGCGTCAAAAGAAACATGAGGCCGAGAATGGTTGCGCGAATGCCTTTAAATTTGCTCATTATCGAAATACCTCCCTTTGGGGTAGCCGGTACAGTGCCGGCGAATGGGTAAAATTTTAAACGTTGAGAAACACGCCGCAAAGCAACACGGCCATAATATCAATTAGTTGGCAACATCATCCAGCACATGAGCAGGCTGAATAATCGGCGCGTAATCTTTGGGCCATTCGTGCCAGAAAGTCACGATTTCCAGCGCGCCAACAACGGTGCGCTCAAAACCCTTGGTAGTACCAATGGTCACGCTGCAAAGAAGACCAGAAAAGGGGTTCGTCTGAATCGATTCCACAATGAGGGTCTTGGGGATTTCGACCCAGCCAAAGACCACATTGTTAACTCCGCGCCACATTTTACCGCTCACCTGTGTCAGGCGGTTGGCTTCGCGCAGCGGAGCGCCGGAGTGGTCACGACTCTCAACAGCAATACGTTTCAGATCGCTCTTGGGATCGGGAACGGTAGTCGGCGCGACGGTTTTCTGATCCAAATCATACACGCGAACACCAGTATCCGGGAAGTCTCGTGATTCGATTTTCGGGGCAACAGTAGTCGCAGGAGCAGTAACGGCAGAGGCATCCGACGCGGGAGCAGCAGGCGTAGGCTCCGCCGCGTACAGAGGACTGGCTGCAAGAGCCAGGCAAAACATGAGGGACAGACGGGTAAAACCTTGGGAAAGGCGCAACTCGAACGATCGCATCCGGGGAATCTCCTTGTGTGTTTTAAGATAAACTACAGGGGAAGCGCACGAACGTACACGCCCCCAACGGAGCCTGTGCGCCCAGAAATCTGACCAACCACCAACCTTCCCGAGGAAAGGGTATCAGGGGGATGGTTGCGGCGCAAGGAAAATGTGCATGGGCAATGCAATGTTTTTTGTTTTTGCCAAACGAACGTTTAAGGTCGAAAGAAACCGCCTGCTGACCAATTCTTGCCAAATTATTGCGCCCTCCTCACACTAACCGTGGACATGGCGCTTTCAACTGAGGTATATAAGAGCATCGGCCCCCTCTTGTGCATGCGAAAACGCGGCGGGGCATGCCGCTGATTTTACCCCACTCAACACCGACGGGAGTCCTGCTGTCATGGAACTAGTCAAACTTCTCAGTGCTGCCGTGAGTCAAAACGCTTCCGACCTGCACATTTGTGCAGGAACCCCCCCCGTGTTGCGCATTGATGGACGCCTGCGCCATTTCGACTTACCCCCCCTGACCAGCGAAGAAACACGGCACATGATTCTGAGCATGCTCAACGACTCGCAACGTGAAAAATTTGAGTCAGAATGGGAACTCGACTGTTCGCTCGAAATCCGCAATATTGGCCGTTTTCGCGTCAACGTCCACCGCCAACGCGGCGCAGTCGAAGCCGCCTTCCGCGTTGTGCATGACCAGATTCGCTCCTTCAAAGAACTGGGGCTGCCTCCCATTATGGAAGACCTGGTCAAACGCAGCAGCGGCCTGGTGTTGCTCACCGGCCCCACCGGCTCAGGAAAAACGACCACCATGGCCGCGATGATCGACGTCATCAACGCCACGCGTCCGTGCATGATCATCACCATTGAAGACCCCATCGAATACGTTCATTCCAACAAACGCGCCATCATCAAACAACGCGAAATTCTCAGCGACACCAAAAACTTCTCCATCGCCCTGCGCGAGAGTCTGCGTCAGGACCCGGACGTAATTGCCGTGGGAGAAATGCGCGACTTGGAAACCATCCAAACCGCCCTGACCGCTGCCGAAACCGGGCACTTGGTTTTAGCCACCCTGCATACACCCGACGTATCGCAAACCATCGACCGCATCATCGACGTTTTTCCCGCGCACCAGCAGGAACAAGTGCGCATCCAACTCGCGCAGTGCATCCAGGCGATCATGAGCCAGCAGTTGCTGCCAATGACGGGCGACACTGGCCGCGTGCTGGCCACGGAAGTGCTGATCGCCACGCCCGCAGTTCGCCAGATCATCCGCACCAAAAAAACAGAACAAATCATGACCGTGCTACAAACCTCTACCGAGGGCGGTATGATGAGCATGGACAAGTCGCTCAAGATTCTTTATCAACAAGGCATGATTTCGTATAATGAAGCCATTGCCAAGTGCAAGTTCCCCGAAAACTTCGGAAGAATTTAACCCCCAGATTGATAACCATTTTGCGCTTCAGGGGCGCAAGATACTCTACTCTCTTGTTTATAAGTAAAACAAACGGATTAATAAAGCGTCCTGTCCCCGAAACCTGCGAAACCCATTGCTCCCTTTTTTTTAGACAGGGGGTATCTTGTTAT
>DNPO01000073.1 GCA_003501375.1 Candidatus Sumerlaeota bacterium
AATTAGGAATTACGAATTAGGAATTGACAGCAGAAAAACATTAAACATTTTTCTTGCCTTGTTGCGCATCAATGCGTACGTTATTCCTAATTCCTAATTCCTAATTCCTAATTGTTTCACCCATTCCTTCGGTGGTTGCCCAAACTGCTTGCGGAACAAACGGTAGAAGTGCGTCAGGTCGCCAAAGCCGCAAGCGAAGGCGGCACCGGCAATGGTTTGCCGCCCCTCCGCCAACAGACGCGACGCATATTCCAATCGAAGCGTGTTGCGCTTGTCCAGAAAACTCGTCCCGGTTTGCTCACGGAACAAATCGGAAAAACGCCGCCGCGATAAGTGCGCCCGTTCGGCGGCCATGTCCACGTCCCACTCTTCAAAGAACGAATCCTCCAACATGCGGAGGACAGACGCCACGCGCGCGTCCGCGCCGGTGGCCGCAGGGGCATCGGGCAGGCGCGCCAACGCAACCAGCATGTGGTCCATCTCCGCGCGAATAACGCTGGCGCTGCCGATACGCGGCGCAGATTGCTCGGCCACCAAACGTCGGTACGATTTATCGAGCGTATCCATCGTGGCCCGGTCGGGGTAAATGGGTAGGTGCTGCCGCGTGCAAAGTTCCTCCCACAAATTCCAGCGGTCGGCGTTGTTGTTGATATACTCGGGCGACAGGCCGAGCACGATCAGCGTGGCTTGCGAGCGATCTTCGATGCGATGGTTGACATCGCGGCGAATGGGGTAAAATGCGCCCTCGGTGAACGGAATGGCTTGCGGCATTCCCTGCTCGAAATACTGCACGCGGCCTTTGTAGAGATAATACAATTCGTGGAACGGATGTACTTCAAGTTGCATCTCGAACTCGGCGCAGTGGACGCTTTCGACAGCGAGCACACCGTGTGGGGGAATGGCGAGGGATACGGGACGAACGACAGGCATGTACGGTTCCTCGCTTAGTCGGTCTTCTTTGAGGTCTCAACAGGTGTCACCGGAATTTTTCGACAGTGACATAGCGAGGTTTTTTAAAATGTCAGCGACTCCAAGGACAACACGGGAATATCCATGCTGAGTTTTTCACTTTTACGACATCCGTCCTCATCGTCCATATTGACGACTTGCGACACAATGCGTTTGAGAATTTCATTCCGCCGGCACGGAGCGTGCTAATTCAATTTTTTGAGAAAGCGGATAAAGCAATCCTACGACTTCTTGTTCTGCAAATGCTCTTGCAGATATTTCTCAAATTCCTCTGAAGAATTGTCCAGAAAATCCTTCACCTCACGTTTCATCTGGTGCCGAACAGTGCGCAAATCCCACAGCGCCAGTGCAAATAAAAACACGCAAAGCGTTAAACAAACCAAGATTTTCAGGGCCATTTGCATGGCTGTGAGTGCCGATTCGGACGGATAACGAAGCAAAACAAGAACGGTTACCAAGATTACCATGCCGGTCAATCGTCTCCATAGACGGCGGAGAGCGTTGGTGCGCAGTGTGGCATCCAAACGATCACTTAGCCAGGTGCGCCATTCGGTGCGTGCCACCAACGCGAGGACAACGCCTACGATACTATAGAAGGCATACAGCAAAAATTCGTGTGTGGACATGATAAAGGCACCCCTTTCCTCCTTATTGTAGAACCTAAGCGGAGCATAGTCAAGAAAACTAAAACGGGGAATTTTTTTGATTTGCTTAACAATTTTCTTGAATCCAAGGCCCTTACGGTGCAATCCTTAACCCGTGAGTTGTTTTTTATCGGGGGATTGAATTTCTTAATTATTTTCGTGCATTGTTTTAAATCCAGTTGACCGTTCTTGTTGGAGGGAACACCATGCGTACTTCTCTTGTTCGTTTTGTCCTATGCTTGTCCTGCCTGGTTTTAGGCACTTACCAGGCTTTCGCCGCCACAGCGCCAGCCGCCGCTTCACAGGGTGCCGCCAGCGAAGACCTCATTTCCGGTCTTTCTCCCTGGCAGGTGTGTCCTGCTGGAGCCGATTTTCGCGCCAAGGTCATGTTTCGTCCGCTTATCAACAAGGGACAGTTGCGCGTGGAGGTCGTGGAAACGCAATCACGTGAGATTGTCGCCGATGCCTTGTATGAGATCGACCCGACTGCTTCGGCAAAATATGAGGTTCCGTCCGATTCTCAAACCGCAGTAAAAACTTCGGCCAAAGACTTGGCGGTCGGGAAAATTCCGCTCAATAACAAAGGTGATTATACGTTCCGTTTTACATCCGGGCAAAAAACGCAGGAAGTGGAACACGTTCTCGTGGGCGAAGTTTGGGTCGTCGGCGGAGGCACTAATGCGTATGGTGCTCCGGCCCGTCGGAAATTGGCGTCCAACCCCATGGTGCATTGTTTCATTGATGGCAAGTGGCAGGAAGGCACGGATCCGATTTTCCCGCCCATTGAAATTGGTGCGGGAAACGACAGTTTGTTGCTCACGCCTTGGTTGCGGGCCGCTCAAGATTACACCTCGCTCACGGGAGTACCCGTTGGTATTGTGGGTTGGGCCATGCCCGAACTCCACTTGGATGCTACGGGGTCGAGTTTGGCGGGACTTAAAACCCTGTTAGAGAAAAATGCGAAAAATGCTTCAGTACTTCTTTGGTTCCAAGGTGAAACAGAGGCCGGTCCGCAATCTGCTCAGTACGGCGGCTCGCTGAAGAAACTCGCCGAAGTGGTTCGCAAGGCTACAGATAATCCTAATCTCCTGTTGGTTTTGTGCCAAGTTCCCAGTTTTAAAGACCCCAAAGGAGTTGGCAATACACCGGCATGGGGGCGTATTCGTGAAACACAGCGGAGGTTTTGCGCTGAGGACAAGTATGCCATTTTGGTGCCCACCATGTATCTGACACAGCGTGCTCCCGCTCTGCTGGACGAAGAGGGGGTGACCAATCTGGGCATTCGCCTGGGTGAAGTGCTGTCTGGCACCAATAAAAGTAAAAAACCTGTCTGGCAAGGGCCGCGTTTTCAAAGAGCCCAGTTTATCGATACGGCACACCAAACGGTTCGCGTTTGGTTTGAAAACACCACACCCCGTTTGCTGGTACGCACCAACTCCCAGACCGACTGGGCGGTTACGGACGACAAGCACCTCGGGTATGCGGAAATCACACCGCCCGATGTGCGCGATGGCGTCTTGACCTTCCAACTTACCGGTGCGCGATGTGGTACGCTCGAAAGCGGCGCCAGCGATTCCAGTGTGAAGTTAAAACTTCAGGACACGGGCTATATCAATGCGACCAACATCACCGTAAAAGGCAAGGATTTTCTGGACATTGACTTGGCGCAGCCCGCAACCACCGGGGCCAAGTTGCACTATGCGTTTTTAGATGAATGCGTTGGATCGTTCCAAGATGGGGATGCGCGCTATGCCGCAGCCTTCATGGATCAGCCCATCAACGAGCCTGGACAGCAAAAAAATCTGACCACGACCACGCCACTGCCTACGCCAGTGCCAACCCCCAGACCAACAGCGGCCCCCACGCCTGTACCGACGCCAGCCCTGCCGCCGGCTCCTAAGGGAACCCTTGGACTTGGCTCCTGGAAAACGCAGGTGGAATTCAAGGATGTTCAAATCACCTCGGGCGATGACAAAGTCCTTTATAAATCGGAAAAAGCAACCGACCTGAAGGGGTGGAAATCTAAAGTAGGGAAGTGGGAGATGAAGGATGGTGTCATCAGTCAGACGGGGAATGATACACCTGCAATTCTCTTGTTTGAGACGGCACTGGAAAACCGCACCTTGACCTGCAAAGCACGCAAGACCGGTGGGGATGAAGGCATTATCGTTCTGTTCCCCAGTACAGGCGGCGGGGAAAAAGAGTGGTGGAATCTGGGGGGCTGGAGCAATAAACAAAGCGGAATGGAAGGCGATGACCTGGGTACCCCGGAACGCGTAAATGCCACCATGGTGCAGAATCGCTGGTATGATATTAAAATCGAAATTAAAGCCCAGCAAGTCCAGTGCTATGTGAATAACGTTCTTCTGCACGATGTAACCCGCAAGTAGTCTGCGTGACAGTGTCCGATCGTTTTTCCCAGCAACATCCCTTTTCACCAGCGCGTGAAAAGGGATGTTGCTGTTTCCCCCCTCCCTACCCTCCCGCGCGTAGGGGAGCGGTTCCCAGGAACTCCTCAAAGTCCAGATGTCAGGGCCGGAGGCCCGCGGGCATGTAGCCGGGGGTGA
>DNPO01000030.1:0-419 GCA_003501375.1 Candidatus Sumerlaeota bacterium
CACCTCCCTTTTTCCAGGACGGATTGCGTCTGATCTGCGTACCTGTTGGTTTCCTGTATTTTTATTCGCTGTGCTCATTCTGGTGGTTTACTATCCGGCGTTGTTTGCCGGGTATGTGTGGGACGATCTGCTTACCCTGAATGATCCGCGGGTTCAAAACGTTGTTGGTTTTCCCGGTTTATGGCTGGATATTTCGCATCCCATCAATGGGGATTATTGGCCCGTTACCTACACTTCCCACTGGATCGAATTTCGTCTGTGGGGAATGCACCCGCTGGGATACCATGCCACCAATATTGTTTTGCATTTTGCCAATACGCTCATTTTATTTTATCTGCTCCGCCGCATGCAAATGTCGGGGGCGTTACTGGTTGCTCTTCTTTTTTCTATCCATCCGGTGCAAATCAGTTCGGTTGCGT
>DNPO01000030.1:667-6381 GCA_003501375.1 Candidatus Sumerlaeota bacterium
GGTGCAAATCAGTTCGGTTGCGTGGGTAGTGGAGCGCAAAGATTTGCTAACCACCTTGTTTTACTTGCTCGCGTTTGGGGCATGGTTGCGTTTTGAGGATCGGTCGACCTTGCCGCGCTATGGTCTCGCGCTTTTGTGCTTTACCCTAGCAATGCTGAGCAAATCCATGTCCGTCACCTGGCCGGTGGCAGTGCTGATTTATGGATGGTATCGAACGGGGCGGGTGGGGTGGCGTCTTGTTGTAAAGTTGCTCCCGTTTTTTTCTATCGGATTGTTGCTGGCTTTTTGGGGAAGCATTTTTGTTCCATCACCCGAGCGCATGAAGTTGGAACTGTTACAGAAGGTGATTTTGGCGGGTAAAAATCAGGTTTTTTATGCGGGAAAACTTTTGTGGCCGGTAGAGCATTTTCCACTTTATCCCCGTTGGCAACTAAACCCGACGTTATGGACGGAGTATGTTTGTCCGGTCAGTGTTGTTCTCGTTTTTCTCGTTCTCTGGATGCTGCGGCATCGAACGGGACGCGGTCTTTTTGCTGCCATGGCTTTTTACGCCGTTACCTTATCGCCCATTCTGGGGCTGGTTGTCTGGAGCCTGCTGACCAAAACGGTTGCGCAGGATCATTACCAGTATGTTTCCAGCGTGGGACCATTTCTCCTGTTTGCGTATGCGGCGGAGCGTCTGTGTTCCAGGCGGTGGGTTTATGCTTTACTGCTTTTTTGCGTTCTGACCCCCTGCGTAGTTTTTTCGCAACGACATGTACGGCTCTATCAAAATGCAGAGACGCTCTTTCGTGCCAGTTATGAGAAGTACCCCACGATTGACTATGCTGCAGTGTATTATGCGGTGGGGCTTTCCGAAAACGGGAAGCATCAGGAAGCGCTTGTTGTGCTGGATAAAATTCTCGTCTTGTATCCTCAAGTTGCGGAATTTTGGGCGACCAAGGGCGCGGAACATTTGTGGTTGGGGCAGACTGCAGAGGGGATTCAGGCGTATCAGCGCGCGTATGCGTTGAATCCGATTGAAGTGGGAAGTTTGAGTGAAATTGCCACGGCGTTGTTGTATGATGATGCGCCAAATTTGGATGCGATGATTCCGCAACTGGAAGAAGCATACCAGCGCGCTTCACAGGATATTCGGCTTGCTGGTTGCTTGGCTACGGCGCTGAGTTTGAATCCCAGACGGGTTGCTGAGGGACAGAAAATGTTCGAAGCAATTTTGCGCCGTGTCCCTCCGGCTGGCGTACCTCCGGTGCCATTGTATTATTATGGCAAGTTGTTGCTGAGCCAGAGTGAGGCAAAACGTGCGCTGTCCTACATGCGGATGGCGCAACAGCGGGCGCGGCGCCCTGTGGTATCGTGGCAGGAGTCCATTGCGCAAGCCCAAAAACAAGCCATGCCGATAGGAAATTGGAAATAGAGCCAAGAATCCAATGCCAACATTTTTCTCCAACAATACAAAACAAGAGGGAACTCATTCGTTTGCACAGTGTAGCGCAAGTACCCCTTGGGGTGCCATCTTGCTATTGCTTGCGTTGATTCTCGCTGTTTACTATCCGGTTTTTTTTGCCGGGTTCGTTTGGGATGACGCCGATATTTTTGAGTCACCACAAATTCACAACATGTCCGGTTTGATTGACATTTGGATTCATCCCGGCAATTCCATTCTCCAGGATTATATGCCGCTCAACTACACAACCACCTGGTTGGAATATCGACTGTGGGGGACTAACCCGTTTGGTTATCATGCGGTGAATCTGTTTCTCCATTGTGTTAATGCGCTCTTGTTGCTGTATCTATTGCGTTGTATTCGAGCGCCGGGCGCGCTATTCGCCACACTGCTGTTCGCGTTGCATCCGGTGCAAATCAGTTCCGTTGCTTGGGTCGCGCAGCGCAAAGATTTGCTCTATGTGCTGTTTTACTTTCTGACGTTTCTGGCTTGGATACGTTTTGAGGAAAAGAAAACCTGGGCGCGTTACCTCTTGGTTTTTGCTTTGTTTGCGGCAGGGATGTTGAGCAAGCGCATGGCGATTACCTGGCCATTGGCCGCGTTGGTGTTCAGTTGGTGGCGGTCGGGCGAACCGCAGTTGCGCAATGCCCTGCGTCTGCTTCCCTTACTGCTTTTTGCTGTCCCGCTGTCGTTCATTGTAAATCTGACAAACCCGACGAGTTCCGACGCGGAACTGAGCGCCATTGAGCACCTGTCCCTTTTGCAAAAATTGCTTTTGGCGTGCAACAACGCCGGTTATTATTTAGGCAAGTTGCTTTGGCCAAGGGAACACGTTCCCTTCTATCCCACTTGGAAAATTGATCCGACATATCCCGTGCTTTACCTTGCGCCCGTTGCGATTGCAGCGACGCTGATTGCGCTGTGGGTTTTGCATAACCGTATCGGTCGCGGGCCGCTTGCCGCTGCTGCTTTTTATCTCATCGGACTTTCCACCATTCTCGGGTTTTTCCCCTGGTCGCTGATGTCCATGACGTATGTGCAAGACCATTACCAGTATCTCGCTTGCATCGGGCCTTTCCTTTTGCTCGCTTACGCGATGGATCGATACGCTCCCCGGCTTTTTCAAAAATCTGCTAACCTGCGTTTTCTGGTTTACGGCACACTTGCGCCGTTGCTTCTGCTGCCGCTGGCGACCGTTGCGCACAAACAGGTTCGTTTGTACCATGACCGCGAAACGCTTTTCCGCCCCAATTTTGAAAAGCACCCGGATTCATACTACGGAGCGGTTCAGTTTGCGCGCGGGTTGAGCATCAACCACAAAAATACAGAAGCCTTGGTCGTGCTCGACCAGACGATTGCACGAAACCCAAAGTTGTTTCCCGCTTGGTACCACAAGGGGATTGTGCATTCCATGCTGGGTCAACGCAAAGAAGCCCTGGCTGCTTTTCAGAAAGCACTGGGGTTGGAGCCTAACAGTTCTGAGACTATGAACTGCATTGCGGCGCAGTTGCTTTCAGAGCAACCGCCGAATGCAAAATCAGCTCTGCCGCTTTTGGAGCAGGCGCTTGCTCTTGATCCTGACAATCTTCGTGTCGAAATGAATCTGGGCACTGCGTTATATTTGACTGATCGCAAAATCGAATCGCGGAAGCATTTTGAACGCGTTATTCAAACCGATCCGTTCGCGATTACTCCGGAAGCGCTTGCGCAGTACCGCAACCTTCTGCAGGGAAAATAATGAACGGGAAGTTTTGATTTCCTCTCTCATCACGCTCATTCCTCCCCTTGCATTTTTACCCCCTTTTTGCTACAAGGAAGGTGTATGCCGAGTCTCGCCCCACAGGGCGAGAGCGGGGGAACCAAGTAGTCGGGGCGTAGCGCCATAATCGCGTCGGACACCTCTTCGGTCCCAGCCCGTCAGCTAACCTCGCAGGCAACGAAGGGGAACGCCTCCATTAAAATGGATGCCGCGTCTCCTCGCATCCCTATTTCCTGGAGGTTTCCCATGTCGTCCGGTTTAGAACCGGACGGGCAAAGACCCGTCCCATCCCCCGTTTCTCCTTTTGAAGAACCCCCATCACTTTTTAAGCGTATCAAACGCTTGCTCGTAGGCTCCCCCCGCGATTTTTACGACCGTTCTGTTTTTCATGCGATGGCGCTTGCGCCTTTGCTCGCCTGGGTTGGCCTTGGCGCAGACGGGTTATCTTCGTCGTCTTACGGTCCCGAAGAGGCGTTTAAGACGATGGGTGCGCATACTTACCTGGCGGTTGGCATGGCATTTATGACCGCGTTGACCATCGCCATTATTTCGATGGCGTACAGTCACATCATTGAAGAATTTCCGCACGGCGGCGGTGGTTACGTGGTGGGTACCAAACTTCTGGGCGACCGCGTTGGCCTCACTTCTGGCTGCGCCTTGCTGGTGGACTATGTGCTGACCATCACCATGTCTGTTGCGGTGGCATGCGACTCCTTGTTTAGTTTTCTGCCCCATTGGATGGGACTCTTCCGATACGAAACGGAATTCGCGCTCATCATTGGGCTGGTAATTTTGAACATGCGCGGAGTGAAGGAATCCGTAACCATCCTCGCGCCGATTTTCATGGCATTTCTCGTGCTGCACGTCATTTTGATCTGCGGTGGCATTTTCATGAAGATGCCTGAAATCCCCGCAGTGGTTCATGAAACCACAGCGGGTTTTAGCGAGGGAGTAAAGACGCTAGGCTACGGCGGCATGTTCCTGCTGTTTGCGCACGCATTCTCGCTCGGCGGCGGTACCTATACCGGACTGGAAGCGGTATCAAACGGTTTGCCCATCATGCAGGAACCGCGCGTTCGCACGGCCAAGCGCACCATGCTTTACATGGCCGTTTCGCTGGCGTTCACCGCTGGCGGGCTGCTTCTCTGCTACCTGTTGTGGCACGTGAACAAAGACGGCGATAAAACACTGAACTGCACCCTGACCGAGAAGTTTGTCAGCGGCATGCCGTTTGGGCATGCCTTTGTGATTATCACCATGATTTCCGAAGGCGCGTTGCTGGTGGTTGCGGCACAGGCGGGCTTTATCGACGGGCCGCGCGTGCTCGCCAACATGGCGGTGGACGGCTGGGCACCGCGTCGCTTTGCCGCGCTGTCGCAGCGCCTCACCACGGAGAACGGTATCCTTCTGATGGGCGTGGCGTCGATTGCTGCATTGATTTACACGCACGGTGACGCAAACCGATTGGTTGTGTTGTATAGCATCAACGTGTTCCTTACCTTCTCGCTTTCGATGTTTGCGATGGGCAAAATGTGGTGGAGTCGCCGCAAAACGCACAAGGAATGGAAAAGCCGCTTGGCCTTATTCCTGGTTGGCTTTGCGCTCTGCGTTACCATCCTTGCCATCACCACGGTGATGAAGTTCTCCGAAGGCGGCTGGGTGACGTTGTTGGTAACAGGTTCGTTGGTGGGTGTTTTCATGATGGTACGACGACACTACCAACTGGTCGGTGTCAAATTGCGCGAGGTGTTTGCCCAGTTGGAAGACCTGCCGATTACCCCTCCCAAAGAGAAAGTGGGTGAGGTGGACCCGAAGCAGTCGTGCGCCGTGATTTTGGTAGGGGGCTACAGTGGGATCGGTATCCACACTACCATGCGTGTGATTCGACACTTTCCCGGTCAGTTTAAGAGCATGGTTTTTCTGTCGGTAGGCGTGATTGACTCGGGCGAGTTCAAGGGTGAAGGCGCAGTGGAAGCATTGCGCGATCGCACGCAAAAATCCCTGGATCGTTATGTGGAACTGGCGCAAAAGTTGGGCTTTCCCGCGACAAGCCGTGTGGCGCTTGGCACCGATGCAACGGAAGAAGCGGCCAACCTGAGTATCACGGTTGGGCAGGAGTTCCCCAACGCGATTTTCTTTGCGGGTAAGTTAGTGTTCCAGCGCGAGAAGTGGTACCAGCGTTTTCTGCATAACGAAACGGCGGTGGATCTGCAGAAGCGCATCAACGAGGCCGGACGCGTGATGGTGGTGATGCCTGCGAAGGTGTAAAATAATAACCGCCAAGACGCCAAGAAAAAAAGAACCCGCCAAGAACTTCATTTTGAAGTTCTTGGCGGGTTCTTTTTTTCTTGACGACTGGCGATTCGATTATTTTTCCGTCAGGAACTTATCTACCGAAGCCGCGGCTTGACGGCCCAGGTTGATGGCGCGCACCACCAGCGATTGTCCGTTGGAGCAGTCGCCCGCTGCAAACACGCCGGGGACAGACGTCATCCAGTCTTGGTTCAC
>DNPO01000172.1:0-3409 GCA_003501375.1 Candidatus Sumerlaeota bacterium
GGAACAAACAAAGCAAAAGACCTGGGGCATTTGTTGCTGGAAGAAGGTCTGATCACTGACCAGCAACTGGAAGCTGCTCGTGAGACCCAAAAACAGCAGGAGAAGTCTGTCGGACGCGTTCTGATGGACATGGGATTGATCACAGAGCAGGCCAAGCATACCTTCTTGCACAAAAAGTTTCGTTATGAACTCGTTGATATCGGCGGGATGCAGTTCCCCGCGGATATTTTAATGCGTTTGTCGTATGGATATGCCGAAAAGCACCGTTGTGTTCCGATCATGCTGGAGCCGGTGAAAGTGGTAGAGAATAATCGTCGGGCGGAGACAAATAAGTTGGTTGTTGCGATGGAAGACCCCACCGACATCATGGTATTGGATGAAATTCGCGCACAGACGGGTTTGGAAGTGCATCCGGTGATGGCATCTCTGGCGCAGATCGAGGATGCGTTGGGGCAGTATCCCACGGCGCAAGCCGAGAGCCAGGCAGCGGAACAGTTAAAAAATCGTCCGATACCCATGTGGTGGCGCATTGGTCATCCGGCGCTTTTCATGCTCTGCATTCTGATGCCCCTCATTGTAGGTGGCGTTCTTAGCCAAACCAACCCCAGTGTGGTTAAGTCACTGCTTGCACAGAGCAGTTTTGATCTCTTCATTTACGTAGTGCTGGGGTGGTCTCTCTGGGGCATTGTTGTCTGGGAAGTGGACGGTTTGATTTTCAAGAAGGACAAGAAATAAGGGATGAGGGCGGAGGGATGAGGGATGAACCACAAAGCAGAGATGTGGGTTCGTAATTTCCGTCTTTTCCGTAACTCTCGGTTTTCCCGTTGTTGTTTTCATCCCTATATTTCTCTGCCCTCATCCCTTGCCTGCATATGTTTGACGAAAAACGAAAAGCCTCTCAGGAACACTTCGCTTTCCTGGTGAGAGCGTTGATTTTGGCGTTGGTTGGACTCAGCGTCATGGGCTTTATCGCATTCCGCATTTTTTACGTTACCGTAGTACACGGCGAAGAACTGTTGGAACGGTCGCTCGGAAATTTTGAGCGCAATCAGAGCGTTGCTGCGCCGCGCGGTAATATTCTGGATCGGCGTGGACGAATTCTCGCTACCAGTGAACCGCGTTTTGATATTTCCATTAGTCCGCTGCAAACCACTCGGGCCGAAATGGCCCAAACGCTTGCCACTATTGCGCAATATTGCCCCAAGGCAAAATTACCCACCCTAGACAAGGTAATGGGCACGCGTTCGCCCTGGAAACAGACTGCCGTAGCCTCTAAACTTACTATGGATGAAGCCGCCCCCCTCATGGAACGGCAATCTCTCCTGCCCGGGTTGCGCATTGACCCCACCTTTGTGCGTGTTTATCCCAAGGAATACAGCATGGCTGCTGCACACCTCACGGGCTACACCTCCCAAATAAAACCCGATGAAACCACCAAGATGCGGGAACAGGGGTATGCCGACAGCGATGTGGTGGGACGCAAGGCAATAGAAAAAACCTACGAGGGCCACTTAAAAGGGGTAAAAGGATCGCGCAGCGTCTGGCGTGATGCACGCGGCAAGATCATTCAAACGTTTGAAGATACCCCAGGGTGCCGAGGAAGCGATTTAACGCTGACGGTGGACATCGAGTTGCAAAAGGCCGGGTTCGAGATTCTGGGCGATCGTATCGGTGTTATCGTTGCAATGGATCCTCGCAATGGGGAGACCCTGGCGATGGTTTCCAACCCGACGTATGACCCGAACGATCCCTCCGCCACCTATTCCGTTCCTGGGCGCTCCGAAGTAAACCGGGTGCTTCAATCTCACCGTTCCCCAGGCTCGGTCTTTAAATTAGTCACCGCCACAGCGTTTTTGCTCAATGGCGGCGATCCTGAGCAGCGGTACACCTGTCAAGGTACCGGGGAAAACATGGGGTTCAAAAACCGCAAGTACATGCGGTGCGATCAAAACGTGGCTCACGGCCCGACCAACTTGAAACGTGCGCTTACCGTTTCGTGTAATATGTATTTTTTCGATGTCGCCGAGCATCTTCAACTTCCCAATATCGTCAACACGGCACAACTCTTCGGTTTTGGTGCCCCCACGGGAATCAATCTATTATCGCGCGGAGAACTCAAGGGCCGCGTTGGCTTGGAGAGTAACAAATACGCCAGCAACCTGGCTGATATACACATGCTGGGGATTGGCCAGGGACGCTTGTTGCTTTGCACGCCCATGCAGACAACCAATGCGTATGCCACCATGGCCAATGGCGGTAGGCTATATCGCCCGCGGGTTCTCAAACGCGTTCAACTGCCCGATGGCCAGTTTTTGCGCGGGTATGAAACCCCCACCGAGGCCGGGAACATTCCCTGGACGCCCGATCAACGCAATGCGCTGCTGCAGGGGTTCATTGGCGTAATCTCTGAAAAAAACGGCACCGGGCGACACGGGCTGTTTGCCCCCGAGATGAAGGTGGCGGGCAAGACGGGTACAGCGGAGCGCGATGTTATTCGAAAGGTTGATAGTGATTCCTTGCTCCCGGACGACGCGGGCGAGGCAACTACCATTAAGGAACACGTTACCGATGCCGGTTTTGCAGGCTTTGCGCCGTATGATGCTCCCGAGATTTGCATATACGTCATGCTGGAAGCAGCAGGCCACGGTGGTGAGGAAGCGGCGCCAGTGGCTCGGCAGTTCTTAGAGAAATTTTATGCGCTGAAGGCGCAGTATGGTGGGACGTTTTAAGGTTCCGCAAAAGAATTTCAAAATTATCTTGCATTCTTAGGTGGTCATGGTACATTCTTGGGGTTTGCCGTGTCGGGATGTGAGGCAAAAGTTCCTTTCCGACCTAGAAGCAGAAGCGCAGTTCAGAAATCGCTTTCGTCCAAGAGGAGATTTATCCGATGTCTCGTCGTTGCCAACTTACGGGAAAAACCCGCAACAATGCTTTCAATGTCAGCCACTCGAACCGCCACACCAAGCGCGTCCAGAATGCCAATATCATCCAGAAGCGTCTGTACATCCCGTCGCAAAAACGCTGGGTGAGCGTGAAATTGAGCGCCAGCGCTCTGCGTTCCATCGAGAAGCTGGGCGTGGAAGAGTTTTTCAAAAAGGTCGGCGCAACGGTTTAATCCCCGTTTGTCGCGGACTGCTCAGGCCCGTCACAGGCCGGTATATTATCCACGAACTTTGCAACTCCTGCTTCAGGTGGGATGTTGCTGGGTTTGTGGATTTTTATTTTTTAGGGGAATGAGGCACCACGCATTTCCTTTAAAGAGCATTTTTCGTAAAACTGTAGCCGATTTTTCAGATGTTTCTTTAGGGCCGGAGGCCCTAAAAAAACGGCCATACTTCAACTGAAAATGCTCTAATGGGGCATTCCCTAGAAAACCCCAGAATATTTGGGTTTGTTTTCGTCCCGTAGG
>DNPO01000172.1:3636-7039 GCA_003501375.1 Candidatus Sumerlaeota bacterium
GGATAGCGCGCGCGGGGCAGGCATGGGGGACTGCGATATGATACGTCGTTCCCCAGAAAATTCGTTTCCTGTCCCCCATGCCTGCCTGCCAAAAATGCCAAGCAATGCGGTATCCATTCCAAAACCGTAGCGGAAGCAAGATGCACCCACCAACAATTTTTTATAGGTTTAATCGTTGACAGTGCATGAGTTTTGTGGTTATGGTAACACAGCCCGTCAGTCCGGGCGCTCAATTTCGCGCGGAGGCCCCTTCCCTCATGATCTCACGTATTAAGTTCCTCCTGCTGGCTATTTTCTGCGGCGGCATGTTGCTGACTGCTGTTTCTGCGCAGGCGCAATCAGGCCCAGTGCCTTCCGAACGCTATCTCCGTCAGCATTATGTGTTGACAGGCCCGGACGAAGCTACGGTGTTGATGGATGCCCGCTCACGTGCGTTGCGTTCAGCAACAGCGAGAATATTTTTCACGGACTACCTTTTGCGCGCGCGCAATTTGATCACGCCATACCTCGAGCAAAACTATGCGCCGTTTATCTCACACGAGCGCGTTTCGAAGTCGGAAATTCAGGGTGGCAAACGCTACGTTGAAGTGGACATTACCGTTGACTGCGAAAAGTTGTTCCGCGATTTGGACGAGAAGAAGTTCCTCTATCGCCCTGCCATTCGTCCGGTTCTGTATGTTTACATGGCGGAAAATTTTAATGGAGTGCCGGTATCGGATTTTACTGGGCGCCAGCGCATTCTTGAAGAAATCAACAAACGTGGCGAAGTCCGCTACCTGTGGGAAGAAGACGCGAAGCGTCCGACCCGCAATAACGACGTGACGGTTCCGGTCACCGAGAAAAAAGAAGTGGTGATGACCGACATTTCTCCCTATGAGGACCCCACGCTAACCAGCGCGACGTTGCTGGCTGCCTGCCGTGAGGCGGAGCGCAATGAGGTTGAGGTTTTTCTTGCAGGGGCGATGATCCTCAAAACTGTTCGCGAAAACAAGGAAGTCTATTTTGACAAGTTCCAAGCGGTGGAAGCCAAGTGTACCCTGCAATTAGTGCGCGCGGATACCGGCGAGGTATTGAGTACAGTTTCGACTGCGTTCACCGCGCAGGATCGCGATTTGGACGCCGCCCGTAAATTGGCGGCACGCTCTGTGATCGAAAAAATGATGCCCGAACTGCTCTCCACTTTTGACAAGAAATCCATGCCGACCTTCACCACGGTGGACAAGCCTCGTAAACCGACCTCGAAGTGGGATCGCATGATGCTGCGTGAAGCCGATTTACGCCTCATGACGGTTGGCCTCAACAGCGATGTGCTGGAGACGGTACGTCAGATTCTCGCTGGACTGGGCGGCAACGTGGAAATGCTGACGCGGAGTTCTTTTGCTGGAACGTCGGTGATTTCCGTAACTTGGCCGGGCCAGATGAGCGATCTCTTCAATCGCTTGCACCAAACCGTGTTCCCTGGGCTTAACGTGATCTTTATTCCGCCGAACGGAATGATTCTGCAGGTTATCTAAAAGTTGGGTTTGAATCACTCTTAAACGGATGTCTCGGCGAATGCAGATGCTGTTTTCCAACCGAGCCATCCGTTTTTTTATTGGCGTGGATCAGATAAAATTTCGCAGGATGCAAGGTTAGAGGTTCCCCAATCATGAAAGCATTGTTCCCCCCGTTTGTTTCCCGGACTTTTGCAGGCTGCCTGATACTGGTTTTACCCGCGTGTTTGGTGGCCTGCTCCAGCGCGGTACAAACCTATCGTCAGGCCTTTGCTCCTTACAAGATGCTGGAGACGCCGTCGCAAATTACGGAGGATATCAAAGAGATTGATACCTACCGCGCCAGTGACCAGCGGCATTCCATCCAAGGCTCCCTCTCGACTAATGGGGCCTTCCAAGGCATGGGCGACCAACCCACCACCGCCGCCCTGCAATTTTCCGGTCCGGTTTTTCGTATCCAGGTCAAGGATGTGCTGCTCACCACGTTAAAAAACAACAGCAACCTTCGTGTTGAGGATTACAACCGCACCATTGCGGACAAAGGCATCGAAGCCGCCCGAGGTATTTACGATCTTCTCTTGCAATCCTCCTACAACTACACCTGGTACCGCAATCAGGTTGCTACCACGCCCCTGTCGAAAACCGATCAGGGGGTTGACGATTTGAACCTGAGTCGTTTAAGCCAACACGCGACCAAGGTCTCGTTGGATCAATTGCTCCCCACCGGTGCGATTCTGAGTTTCTTTGGCTCGTACGGCAATACGCAAACCTGGGCGTTACCTACTTCGTCCTATCTCCCTGTCGATCCTTACGACAGTTTTACCACGGGCATTTCATTGGTACAGCCCTTGTTGAAGGGCTTTGGCCCGTATGTTACCAACGCGCCCATTATGATTGCCAAGATTCAATCGAAAGTGGAGGAAGAAACCTTCCGTGATCAGGTGATTACCCAGTTGACCAACGCCATCAAATTGTACTGGGATTTGGTTTTTGCGATTGAGAATTACGAGGTTCAACAAAAGTCACTGGAACGTGCGCGGGAATTGTTGCGCGTGGCCACCGTTAAGCGCGACGCAGGCGTCGAAGCCCCCACCGTGGTGCTGGAAGCCGAGGCGGAAGTTTCCAAGCGCGAAGCCCTGTTGATCCAAGCGCGCAGCGCCGTTGCGTCGGCTGCTGACAATCTTAAACGTGCGATGAACTTGACCGAGTCTTCCGAAGAGTGGGCATACAACTTGGTACCAGTAGACCGTCCGGCGTATGCCCCGGTTTCCATTAATGAGGAAGCCATTTTCACCGAAGCGTTGCAACAACGCCCCGATTACCGCACCGCGTTGTACGGACAGGACATGGCGCTCATCAACAAGAACGTTGCGGAAAATGGCAAACTTCCCGAACTTAACGCCGGGGTGGGGGTGCAATCCACCGGTATGGGGCGCAATGTAGACAATGCGCAAAAGGCGGTTAGTAGCGGCGATTACGGCGGTTGGAACGCTTCTCTGACGCTCAAATACCCGCTGCAAAATCGTAAGGCGACTGCAACTTTTGAGGCGAAAAAAGCGGCTTACGATCAGACAAAACAGCAGGCCTCTACGTTACAGGAACTGATTCGGTTGGATGTACGATCTGCCATTCGTTCACTGGAAACAAACCAGAAACTTATCGTCGCCTACGATTCGAACGTTAAGTCGGAAGAAGCGAAGTTAGATTCGCAGATTAAACGTTATAACGTTGGTTTTTCCACTCTGTTTGAGGTCTTGAGTTACCAGGAAGACCTTGCAACTGCACAGGTTAATTATATCCAATCGCTGGTCTCATATAACAAGGCTATCATTGATCTTCAGCGCGTTAAGGCATCTTTTTTGAAAGATTATCGCATTGAATATCTGGACAAATCGGTGCAGGGGAAATAA
>DNPO01000172.1:7302-12586 GCA_003501375.1 Candidatus Sumerlaeota bacterium
AAATAAAATCCCGTCCGAATTTTCTTTGAAAGTTTTTCGCTTAACAATGGGTTAATGTTTTTCGTATGGTTCGTGTTTTTGATTATTGAGAGAACGAAGGAGCGTCATGAAAATACGACACAAGACACGGATTAAAATCTGCGGTATCACCCGCATCGAAGACGCCTTGGAAGCCGCACGTCTTGGTGCGGATTACCTCGGCTTCGTCTTTTACCCCCCTAGCCCACGTTACATCGCGCCTGCGGGCGTTCGTGAAATTTTGCGAGGCTTGCATGCGGCAGGCTTGGAACGCGTTCCAGAGGCCATTGGCGTCTTCGTAGACGCATCCCCGGAAGAGATTGTCGCCGTACGCGCGGAAGCCCGGTTGGATGGTGCGCAATTTTGTGGCGATGAATCGCCCGAAGACGTGGCACGAACTACGCCCATTCGTTTTCGTGGGATGTCATTGGAAACGCTGGATCGACTTGGGCGTTATAACGCGGAGGCGTATTTGTGTGATACACATGCTCCGGAGCAAAAGGGAGGGACTGGTCGCTCTTACGATTACGATACGCTCCAACCCTATATTTATCAATATCCTATAATTATTGCTGGGGGGTTGACGCCAGAGAGTGTGGGGGGAGTGATCAGCCGCCTGCACCCGTGGGGTGTCGATGTTTCCAGTGCTCTCGAGGCGCGCCCAGGTGTCAAAGACTTAACGCGTTTGCGGGCATTTATCGCCGTGGTTCGGGAGGCGGAGTGAGAATTTTTGATTTTTTTGCGCGTACATTTCCCTTCAATTCAACGTTAGCGTTCAAAAAAATTATAACCAGAAGGCGTCGGTGTACGATTTCAGGCAAAATAGCAAAAAGAAAGTAGGTTTCATTTTTTGAGTTGGGCACAATGTGTCAAGAAAAGTCCCGTTGTGGCATTTTATCCTGTATTTGCAGGGAAATAACCACGGTAAACCCCATTTCTTTTTTTATGTAGCCAGCAAAAGAGCATGTCAAAAGAGCACAAATGCCCTAAATTTTCTGCGTAAAATTCAACGAGGTCTTTTTTCTATGCTGATTTTGTTTGACAGAGTTTTGTTATGTTTGCTAAAAAGCATGCGGGTTGTGGTGCCCTCGGGGAAAACCTCTGGGATTTCTATTCTGCGTGTCTTGGATGTGCCAAGCACGTTAGGGAAAGTTCAGGACCTTCGCAATGCCGTACGTCATTGAACGCAAAGCGTTTTTGCCGGCATGGATCGTTCTCGTTTTCTTGCTCGCCTGTGCCTTGTCGCAGGGATCGAGCAAGTCGTGGGCGCAGATTGGTGGCTTTACCGCTCCAACGGAAGCCATGAATACATTAAGTTCTGGCTCGGTTGGCCCAAGTGGCGGAGCCGGGATGGTGGAACGTACTCGTGCTACTGTAGGCGCTCCGATGCCAGCGGGTGTTGGTGCTGGCATGTCACCTGAAGCCGCAGCAACTGCTGCGGGCTTGATGGGTGGCGGCGCTGCAGAAACAGTTCCAACGGACGTGGCCAGTACGGCTGCCGTGCTGGAACAATACAAGCCTAAGGAATCTGTTAAGGCGCTGGAAGGGGATCGCATCATGGATGCGGTTCTTTCCAAGACCGACCCCAGAGGCTTGTTGGATGACCCGCAGGGACGGGAGTATGACAAAGCCTATTTTGAGTCTACCAAAAACAGTGATAAGAAAACCTTTTCGGACGACGGTGAGTCCTTGGGTGACTTGGTAAAAGATGACCGCATTTTTTCGCGCATCAATCGCACCAAGAGCAACCCCAACGGCGAAGAGTACACCGGCGGTGTTTCGCATTCCTACCTGCGTAAGATGATTAGCATTCTGGGATATGTGCGTGCCACACCGTCCACCGATTACAACCGATACGAAATGATCGGGCCACACTTCAAGTTTTATCCGAATCCCACCGATGTGCAATTACACACCGCGATTTACTGGGTACCATCGGTCGAGTTTTTTGGTTTAACCGCTACAACCACCGAGCCTTTCAGCAGCATTGAACAGGAACGCAAGTGGAATAATGAACGTAATAACGAAGTCCTCCAAGTGGATGCTTCAGGCATGCTGAAGGATAGCATGAGCAAAAAGTTCCTGGATCCTTATCGCCAGGAAAAGGGTAAGGCAGAAAGCGACTTTTACAAGTTGTACGTGCCCGTTCCTCCTGCTCCTCCTGCCACTTTACCTGCGACAGGTTGGGTTTCTCCGCATCAGTTGCTGGTGCCCGGCGGTGTCCCTGCTTCTGCGTCTACGGGAGCAACGACTTCTGCGCCCACTACAGGAGCAACCGTCACAGTCACTCCGGCAACGGACGCAACGGGTGTTTCGACGATTCGCGCCACGGGCAATACCGGGCCCTTGCGGGATGCAGTAGGCAATTTAATTGGAGCAGATACCACCAAGTAATTCCACAACTCGGGTCTACAGTTAAGACTTTACCTAGGGAGCATACCCTTCAGCATGACCAGCAGCCAAGAAGTTCCATCCACCAAATCCGCCAAACTCCGAAAAAAAACTCCTGAAGAGGTGAAGAACGACGATCTCTTTGCGACGGGGGAAAAAATTTGTTCACTTTGGATTGATTTTCGTAAGTTTATACGAAAGTCCTTTTCCGAAAATCCTGTTACTATGCAGGAGGAACAAGAGTTCTTGGAGTTAAAAAGCCAGCTGACCCGACTGCAACGTCTTCTGGCCCAGCGCATGCCCGAAGGCTTTCAGTACGGCGGGCACCGCATGGCGGACCTCATGGGCAAGTGCATTAGCATCAGTGTGATTCGTGACCTGCCCCTCCAAGATAAAAAAGGTCTGTATGGACTTTGGCACCAAGTACACATCTCCCTGCAGCACATGCTGGGGATTCTCGACTTGATTCGTGAAGGCCACAAAGTTACCTTCGAGACGGTCAAAGCCAAGTCTGGCAACATCAAGGCAGATTATGCCGCGAGTAGAAAAGGTAAGAAGAAGAAGGATGTGGGGGGAACCGTCGTCAAGTTACTTGTCGTAGCCGCTATTTTGGGTGCCGTATACTATTTGTTTGTGATGAAGAAGTAAGGTAGATTTTTGATATGTTGTACAGAGGTAAAAACGCAGAAAAAATACTGAACCGCTGATTTCTGAAGCCCACACGAGCCTCGGAGGAAAAGAAAAAATGCCACGTTTTAACCCGTTGCGCGCTTCCCTGTTCCCATTCATTCTAGCTGCTCTCCTCATTGCCACCGGCCTGACCGGTTGCGCTAAGCAACGCGCCAGCATGGCCTTGGATAAGGCTCGCAAAGACCTGACTCAGGCCAAAGAGATTCACGAGGCCGAAAAATACTGCCCGGACAAATTGAAAGAGGCTGATGAAAAGTTCAAAGCCGCTTCCAACGATATGTCCTCCAATCAATTCGATAGCGCATTGATCAATGGAAAAATCGCTGCCGAGTTATCGCGGCAGTTGCTTACAACGACCAAGCAACTTCGCGCTGGCGCCTTAGTAGCCGAGGCTGACAAGCACGTGAAAGTTATTGAGGCTAACCATGCGGAGAGTATTGACAAAGTCAAGTACGACAAAATTCACCAGTTGAAAGAAGATGCAGTTCAAGCCAATGGTAAAGACAAGCACGATAAGGCCATTGAATTGGGGCTGGCGGTTAAGACCGAAACCGATGCTTTGCTGAATCAGTTGAAGACCGATATGGAAAGCAAACTGGCTGATGTGAAGAAGGTAAAACTGGAAGAATTGCTGCGTGAAGAAGGCCGCAAAGAAGCCCAGGCATTTGTCACCAAGGCAGAATCTGATATCGTTGAAATGGAGAAGATGATCTCCTACGAACAGCGTGAATATGTGAAGGCTGGTAATTTGCACACGGCGATCGTTAAAGGAATCGCGGACGGCATTATCGAAGCCCGCAAAAATCGTTCCGTCAAGAAACTGGCCATCTTGGAAGAAAAACTCGTCCGTGCGCGTTTCGAGGGTGCTGAGCAGTATCATGCCCAGCGCTTAGCCGAATGCGAGAGTACGTACACCAATATCAATAAGCACTTCCAAAGTGCCGATTATGTTTTCGTGCTCACCAACGCGGACATCTTCGATCCGCAACTTGACCGTCTTATCCTTGAAACTCGTACTCTGTGTGCTAAAGACAAGATGCAGAATGTGGTCAATGCTATTGCCGCTATGGAAGCGGACCAGGTTCGCAAGTATCTTCCCGACCGCCTTGAGAAGGTCGAAAAAATGTTGGCGAGCGCCCAGGGAGAGTTTAAAAACGACCTTTTTGATGAAGTGAAGAAAATTTGTGCTGCGGCAATGGAAGAAAAAGAACTAATTATCAAGGACTTTGACGCCTTAGCGGTGGAAGAAATCCGCAAAGGGCGTACCGATATGGATAGTTCTTCAGACCTGTTGGGAAAAATGGGAAACATCTTTGCGATCCATTCGCCCATTTCCCAAGACCCGCAGCGGACTAACTTTGAGAATGGCAAGCGTGCTCTGCAAGGCGAACTTGACCGAATCGTTAAAGACAGTGCTCTTCTGATCGGTGTCGCGGAAGTACAGCGCGAAGGGAAAAAGATGAGTGCGGCCATTGAGGCTTCCCGTAAAGTGGTGCGCGATGCTCGTTATGTTACCTACCAGATTTATCACGTGATCGTGCATAACAACCTGCTTGAAATTTCCGACCGGATGACGCGTATTGCAGGTGATGGTGGTTCCCAGTTTGCCCAAGCGGAATTAGACAAAGCCACCAAAGTCTTGCAAGAAGCTCAAGAGATGGTGCGTGAGCGTGAAAAAGAAACCGCAACGCTCAAGCGTGACGATGTAAAAGACCCGGATGCGTTCAAACTTGCCATCGCTAAGACTTCCGATGCTTTCACGGAAATGGAAGTTGTGGTGCAACGTGTGAAGCATGTAGTTGCCGATAAGATTGATGAAGCGCGTAAGTCGGTTGGTGCCGCGGAAAAATGCAAAACAGAACTCTTTGCTCAAGATGATATGGCAAATGTTAAACAAATGGTGCAGCAGTCCGAGGCACTCTTAGCTAAGGGTGAACTCTACAACTCTGCTTGCAAGGCGGATGAAGTCAAGACGTCTGCACTCAACGCAGCGGTAAAATCAGCTGGACTTTATGCGGATCGGGAGTTGGACGGTGCGCGTATTGCAGTCAAGAAAGCAACCGACGCCGGGACGGAGCAGTACGCCCCCGTTCGCTTAAAAGATGCTCAACAACGTCTTAAAACATCGGAAGATCTTTACAATGGCGTGAAAACGTCTGTGGACAAAGTCAAAGCCAGTGAATCC
>DNPO01000172.1:12907-18669 GCA_003501375.1 Candidatus Sumerlaeota bacterium
GCCCGTCTTGAACCGGTGACCACCGCTCAGGATGCCATCACCACGGCCAAACGTTTCGATGCTTGGAAATATGATTACAGCACTTTGTTGCAGGCATTGATGCATGCACGCACCGCTATGGAGGCTGTGCAGGCGAACGATTACGATCGCGCTCGTTTGTACTCCGAACTCTCTATCCGCTTTGCCCAGGCTTCCACTGTATATGCGAAGAATGCGGCTTTCGCCGATCGAGTAAAGAATGCAAACGAGGAATTGAAGACAGCCTCTGAAAATGGTGGAGCATTCTTCAATGCGGATGCTGTCCGTAAGTTGGCTGAACGCCTTCAGAACATCAAGGTTGGATATTCTGTCGAGCAGTTTGAGACAATCAGTGCGGAACTTAACACTTGTGAGGCTGATCTGAAGAAGATTGTTCTTTCTACACCCGCAGTGTTCGAAGATACTGAAAAACGCTGCCAAGCTAAATACGACGAATTGAGCAAGGCATTCCTCAAGGATGTGTTGCCAGAGGAAATGCAGGAAGCTAGCCGGACTCTGCGCAGTGCCCGTGCCAACTACGACCGCAAGGATTTTAACCGTGCTTATTTGGACATGTGTAAGGCGATTCGTACTCTCAACTATGCCGATTCTCGTTTCAAAGAGCAGGCTTTTATTGATCAAATCAATGACTTGTTTTCCAAGTTGACTGAAAGCAAGGAAGTGTCTGTCAAGACACTGCTCCAGTTTACCCCCAGTTCGGCTTTGGCAACCTACCGTGATCGGTCGCGCATAGGTGGACGCCTTTCCATTCATGGTTCTGATACCAACAAGTTCCGCGCCGATATGGATCAGTTGTATCTCCAGGCGCGTGGTATTGAAGTGCCGGTAACATTGAAGAATACAGGGGACAAGTTGGTCGAGTGTTTCCGTCTGGCACGAGAGGCCAGTATTCAGTTTGAGAAGTTCTCCATTTTGGATCGTTATGACCATGAGACCTCAAGCCAGATTATCGAGCAGGCTTATGCCCTGATCAGCCATTCGAAGGAAATACAGCAAGAGTTGCAAAAACAATTCGAAGCAAAAGGTCTGCAGGGCCGGCTTTCCAGGTTTGAAAGCAAAGCAACCAAGTATTCGAATTAAACTAATAGTGCAACCGTCACAGGAAGGCGCCGGTTTCATCTACACGGCGGGTGGGTACAGTCACTATGAATCCTATCCAGCAAGCCGAGATTGTGGTTATTGTTGCGATTGTCGTTTTCGTAGTGTATCTGTTTTATCGGTTGAATATCTTTAAGAAAGACTGAACGCGCCTTGAGCAAGAAAGCCATACAAGCCCTTTTACAAAAAAGCGAAAAACAGATCGCCTATTGCCAGGAATATGCTCGGCTGTGGCATCAATTTTTCAACTTTTTCGCGGACGGTTTTGAAAACCGGAAGATCACGTCGGAGAGCGAAATTCAGTTTTTTCAACTGATGACCGAGCTGGCACGTCGGCAGTACCGGTTGCGTTTTTTGCTGGGGAGTACTTGTCCAGCAGACGAGAGCATTTTGGCTATTTTGAGCGAAGCGGTCAGTTTGACCAATTTGCAGGAGATGTCGGAAGGTCAATTTGATAAGTTTCAGTATGGTTGGCATGTCATCTTTATTGAGTTGAACAAAGCCTTGGGATGTTTAAAGCGGGATAGGGA
The DNA here is from genome assembly GCA_003501375.1 of Candidatus Sumerlaeota bacterium. Taxonomy (GTDB): domain Bacteria; phylum Sumerlaeota; class Sumerlaeia; order UBA8349; family UBA8349; genus UBA8349. The sequence goes on from DNPO01000172.1 coordinate 14,575, forward strand.
TATTAAAATGGCCCAGTTTTCCCCCAAAGAAAAGGCTGCAATGAGTGGCAAGGATTCCGCTTCCGCGGAAAAACGGACCACCGTTTCGACGGAGTCCCAACCCCCTGTGCAAGGACCTAAATAAATATGGCCCGCGTGAAGCGCTGCCTCGGTATCGACCTTGGTTCTCACTCTGTCAAATTGGCCGAAATGGCTTTGGACGGTGCGGGAGTCCGTATCATCCGCATGCTGGCTGAAACTCTCCCCGTTGGGCCGGATGCAACGGAGGAAGAGCGGAATAACGCGACAGTCAACATCATCAAAGGGATGATGAAAAAAAACAGAATTACCACGAAACATGTGGTTCTCTGTATGCCGGGACAGACTGTCTTTGTCCGGCGTATTCGTTTGCCCCGTGCCACAGGTTCTAGGCTGCATCAGATTATTTTGTTTGAGGCACGACAGCAAATTCCTTTCCCGCTGGAAAAGACCATCGTTGAGTATCAGGTCTTTGACACGGAGAAGGAGCGTGAGGTAGAAGTTCTTCTTGTGGCGATGAAGCGCGAGACCAACGAGGAGTTTATGCGGTTGGTCCGGCGCATCGGTTTGCAGCCCATTGGCATTAGCATAACCAGCCTCGCTCTTTTTAATGGGCAGGATATCCAACGCATCAATTTCAAGGATATTTCTTCGAAATCAGGCGGTGGGTTGAGCGGATTGCTGGGGGGCAAAAAAACTACCAAAAAGAAAAGCAAGAAGGATGCTACCGGTGAGGGTACATCGGGTGAAGGCGTGGATGCGGCTGATCAAGAGGTGTTGGCGGATTTGGGCGGAGTTCCTGCGTTCGAGGAAGTGCGCGCTTACGTAAATATCGGGGCGCGGTCTACCGATGTGGCTGTTTGCAAACCAGGTGAGGGCGCATCGGTCGGGTTTATCCGCAGTATCCCGTTGGGTGGAAACCATGTCACGTTGGCCATTCAAAAGGCTTGTGGATTGGAAACGTTCACTCAGGCAGAAACACTGAAAATTGAAAAGACAGCAGTTTTGTCTGGCTCGTTTGAATTTGAAGCAGACAAGACTCTTTACGACATGGATGCGTGTCAGGCAGCTACGCAGATTTGTGACAAGTTGATTTCAGAGGTTCGCCGTTCGTTGGATTATTTCATTTCCCAACCAGATGGCGTTGGTGTTGATGTAGTGGTTCTTAGCGGTGGCAGTGCTCTGTTGGGATATTTGGCTGGCTATGTTGAAGAGCGTATTGGTGTGCCAGTGGAACTATCTTCAGCGTTGGGAAATGATCAAATCAAGTGCGCTACATCGTATGGCGATGAATTTGATTATACTTCGTTCAAGATCGCGGTTGGATTGGCAGCGCAAGGGTTGGGTATTGGGCGTTTGAGCGTGGATTTTTTACCAGCCGATGTTCGTTCCATGCGCGATTTCAGCGGTCAATATGTTGAATTTGCTGCACTCATCGGGTTCATTGGGGCAATGGTGTTTTTTGGTTCCCAAATTGGTGCCGAGAGTGAGGCAAAATATAAACTGACCAAAGAGAAGTGCGAGGGATTTACTCAAAAAAACACTGGGGGAATCGAGCGCGCTCGTTTGACAGCACTGGAATCCAAGCGTAGTCAAATTGAATCTAAAGCCACTGTTCTGAGTGATTTTGTGACCCCTAGGGACTATTGGTTGCGTTTCCTGTCCCATGTTTACCAGTCTAAGCCAGCACGTTTGTTGTTAACTCAGGTTGTGTGTCAGCCCAATTATCTCGGGGTGACCGCTTCTGGCGCAACGACAGGGGGGGCGAATAGTGGCGCTCCGGGGGCGTCGTCAGGCACCGCACTTCCTTCTTCGAGCGATCCTCGGAGTGGTATTGTTTGGATTGCAGGTGAGGCAGAACAACTTAATGTGATAAACACGTTTGTTTCCGATTTGGAACAGAGTAAAGGGGCATCGCCCAACCAACGCTGTGTTGTGAAAAAGGCGACCTTGTTTCGGTACTCGTCTCAGGCTGAGAAGAGTGAGTATTTTGCGCCTAATCCTTCGATCAAGTTTTTAATCCGCGTGGAAGTTCAAGACGAAGAAGGCTGTTTGTTGACACGCTTGGATTCTCAGCCGTTTATGGAGCAGACCGCACTCCCTGCAGCAGGTGCCGCGGGCATGATGGGAGGGGCGGAGAATGGCGGAGACCCTTCCGCGATGGGCGGTGATCCCTTTCAGGAAGGTCGTGGTGGTGGGAGACCGAGAGGTGGACCAGGGATGGGGCCTGGGCGATAGGTATTAGGTACCTCGTTAGTACTAAGCCAGTGAATTTAAGGTCGGTGATATAATGGAAGAGCAACTACTCAAAGTCTGGCTGTTAATCGAACCCAAACTGCGCGTGATTGTATTCATTTTTTTCGCGTTGATGCTCGGCGCGGTTGTCGCTATCAAGATGAACGAACGAGTCGACATTGCAGGCTTTGAGGAAAATCAAAAAAAACTCAAAGTTTTGCCTTCTTCGGTTGGTACCGCTGAAAAATTACAACAGAGTCTTTATGTCGTTTCATCTCAAACGTTAACCAACCAGTCCAAGTATGCCTCCTTGATGGATGATAGCATGTTCAATGTAAAGGTTGTTTCTGACACTGAGAAGCAAGCGTCTGAGAAATATCAAGAGGCGGAAAAATTGTACCAGCAACAACAGTACCAAGAAGCCTTGAACAAGAATGAGGAAGTTCTCGCGATTAATCCAAATTATTTGAAATCGCAAACCTTGAAAAAGGATATTTTGCAAAAATTAAGCGGAGATAAGAATTCGCCAAGCAACCCTGCTGTATCGCCAGGGTTGGGGACAGCAGGGGCACCATTGGCCCACCCCACGCCTGTCGGAGCAACCGGAGCCTCCGTTTCGGGACCTCCTAAGCCTTAGTGGATGGTTTCAAATTCATCGTGTGTAGTTTTTTGCTTGACAACCAGTGGAAAAACACCCATCATCCTTGACGGGTGGTGGGATCTCACATCAATACGTTTTGTTCTCTGCCTCAACCTCTCATCTAAGGAGTGAGAAAAACCCTTATGAAATTAACAGGCTTCCGCGGAATTGTTCTCGCTGCTCTAACCCTCGTTGCGCCCGCGCTCTGTGTCACACAGGGAACTTCGGCTATGGCCGAATCTTCCGCAGCAACCCAGGCGGCTTCTGCTTCCCGCAGTACAGTGGGGACAGCCAGCCAGACTGCCGATCCCAAGTATGATGCTCAGATCGCGCAGGCCGTCCGGTATTACGAAGACGCGAACTTCGAAAAGGCGTTAGCCTGTTATGAGGGAGCGCTGAAACTAACACCAGACAATGCGGTGCTAAAGTCAAAAATTGATAGCACGCACAAGAACATCGAGTACAAACAGCAACTTCTGGAGAAGACACCCGGTTTCGACAAGAATCGCGATGCCATCTTGGAGAAGAGATACGACAAGGCACTTGCGCTTTATCAGGCTGGTAAAAAAGACGAGGCGCGTGCGGCTTTTACTGAGGTGTGGGTACTTGGTGGCAAGTACAAGTTAGCCCATGAATACCTGAAAGCCATTGTGAACGGCACGACTGTTCCGGCTCCAAGTACGGTCGCGGCCAATAGTGATGCTGCTCCAACAACGACGGATACGCCTGCTAAGGACGATCAGGTTGCTCAAGCGCTTGATAGTGCCAAGGCAGCCGCAAAAGCAGGGGACTATGTCAAGGCGGTTGAGTCGTGCAGCGCTGCTCTTAAAATTGATTCTGAAAATGCCAAGGCACGTAAAGCCCTCTTGAAATACCAAGAACTTCAACAGAAGGCACAGCAGGAATCTGAAAAACTTGCAGCAGCAAATGCCCTGAAGGCTGAACAAGAGAAGGCACAGGCCCAAGCGAAGCAAAATGAGGCCCGCGTTGCTGAACTGCTTAGTGCTGGCAAGCAGAATTGTAAGGATGGTAATTTTGATGGCGGGATCAGTAATGCGGATGCAGCCTTGCAACTTGACCCTGCCAATAAAAAAGCCTTGGCGCTGAAGAATGCTGCACAAAAATCCAAGGATGAATCTGTTGTTCAAGCCCAGAAAGACAAGGAACTTGCCTCTGCTCAAGCCCAGAAAGACAAGGAACTT
>DNPO01000019.1 GCA_003501375.1 Candidatus Sumerlaeota bacterium
GACTGCGCGTGATTAATCTGGGCGGCACGGCGATTGGTACGGGACTGGGTGCGCCGCGCGCTTTCATTTTCAGCGCAGCGGAACACCTGCGACAATTGACAGGTTTGGGATTGGCGCGTGCGGAAAATCTGGTGGAGGCGAGCCAGAATGTCGACGTCTTTGTGGAAGTGAGCGGCATTTTAAAAGCGCTGGCGGTCAACCTGCTAAAAGTATCCAGCGACTTGCGCCTCATGGCATCCGGCCCGGATGCGGGTTTGGGTGAGATCACGCTACCTGCTCGCCAAGCGGGTTCGTCCATCATGCCGGGCAAGATTAACCCGGTGATTCCCGAAGCGGTAACGCAGGCATCTATGATGGTGATGGCGAACGATCAAGCCATTGCGCAGGCCGCAGGCATGGGGAGTTTGGAACTGAACCCGTTTGTTCCGCTGATTGCCGATGCGCTACTCAGCAGCCTTGATCTCCTCGCCAACGCCTGCTCCGTTTTACGCAGACACTGCGTCGCTGGAATAAAGCCAAACGAGGGACGTTGCGCCGCACATGTGGATGGTGCAACGGCTATCCTGACCGCGTTGGTTGAAAAAATCGGCTATGACGCGGCGTGCAAAATCGGCGCGGAAGCACGGCGCACCGGGCAAACGGCACGCACCATTGTAATGGCACGCGGTCTCATGTCCGAAGAGGAATTCCGACAAATCATCTCGCCAGAAAGCGTGACGCGGTTGGGTTCTGCGCCAGCATGATAACTCTCGTTCTATTTATAGAGAATGGCTGACAAGGATTTTATCGGTGTCACTTGTGGATAGTTTTTAAACGGATTTTACTTCCATGCGCATCGCCATCGACCTCACCTCCCTCTTTCCACCCGCCACGGGCACGGGTAATTATGCGCACGCGCTTCTGCACGAACTGTTGCATTTAGACCCCATCAATCACTATGCGCTGCTGCTGCATGCGTCGCATGGAAATTTGCCTCAGGCGCTGGAAACACTGACGGCCAGCACGGAACGCGTGGAGGTACGCCGCAGCCATTGGAACCCATCTTGGTTGCACCGCACCTGGCGAGCGCTTCATTGGCCCTCTCTGGAAAAACTGGCCGGGAGCGAAGTGGACATTCTGCACCTGCCAACACCCGGTCCCTTGCCGCCCGCGCAGGATCGAACGCGCTTCGTCATGACACTGTCGGAACTGAATGTTTTACGCACAAGCGGCGTAGCAGCCGAAGCACAGCAGGTGCAATTGCGAGAGTGGCTGAATCGTTGTGCTGCCATTCTGTGCCACACGCACTTCATCCGAAACGAAGCGGTTACCAAACTGGGCATCGACCCGAATCGTCTGCACGTCGCGCCCTTGGGCGTGGACACGCAACGCTTTCATCCCTTGGAAGATAATGTGGCCCACGAGTTGGTGCGTCGAGACGGCCCTCTTTTGCCGCAAAGTTTTTTTCTCGTCGTTGGAAGCAGCACCATGCACCAGGAGAACCTGAAACATTTGTTTTCTGCTTACCACCTCTTGAAAAAAAAGATGCAAGACCCCCCCAAGATCGTATGTGTGGGGCACATGGACTCCGCGACCTTATCTCATGCGCAAAAATCCGCGACCAACGCAAAACTCCACGAGGACGTTTTTTTTGTGGGTCGCGTTCCCCCTGACTTACTTGCCGCATTCTATAACCTCGCCGTGGCGTGCGTCGCCCCCGATGCCTATGCAGGACACGGCATGCACTTGCTCGAAGCGATGGCCTGCGGCGCACCTGTCATCGCGTCGAGCATTGAACCCTTCCGCGAAACAGCGGCAAACGCACCGCTTTACGTCTCGCCAGACGCTCCAGAAGAAATGGCCAACGCGCTACAAACAGTGGCGTCGTCCCCCGCTTGTCAGGTAGAATTAAGGAAGAGAGGGCTGGAACATGCTTACACGCATTCGTGGCATGAATGCGCTCGCAAAACCCTCGCGGCGTATGAAAGTGCGGCGCAGAGTTAATGTAAACGTAGAGGTAGCGCCATCCCACGGTGAAAAGGAAACGCAATTATGAAGAAAAATTTCGTTTTTGACACCAATGTGTTGCTCACCGACCCGTATGCCATCCTGAAGTTTGGCGACAACAACATTATCATTCCGATTACCGTGATAGAAGAACTGGACAAGTTCAAACGGGAACTGTCCACGGTGGGTCGCTGTGCTCGTGAGGCCGCTCGGCTTATTGACGAGTACCGTAACAAGGGTAATCTGTCGAAGGGCGTTCCACTCGAAAATGGCGGGACGTTGCGCATCGTAACCGACCTCGGCAAGGAACCGCCGCTGCCTTTTCCCACTCTCGGCAAAACGGCAGACAGTTTGATCCTTGCCACAGCGCTCAAGGTGAAAAAGCGCGAAGAGAACATCCCGGTTATTTTTGTTACGCGCGACATCAACCTTCGCCTGCGTGCTGATGCGGTGGGCCTGACCGCCGAAAATTATGAGGAGCATGATACGGCCGATATTGAAGAAATTTATTCGGGCAAAAATGAGGTAAACGTCCCTATTGCGGCGATTGAGGAATTCCTCGCTACGGGCAAGTACACGCCGCCCGAAGGGCACGACATGTACCCCAACCAGTGCGTAACGCTGGTTGACCCGCTCCACCCAAAGCACGCGGCGCTGGGGCGTTATCACCGGGAAGAAAATTGCATTCGTCCCTTGCGCGCCGACAAGGAAGACGTGTGGGGCATTTACCCGCGCAATCGCGAGCAACGCTTCGCGCTCGATCTGCTGCTCGATGACTCCATCCAACTAGTGACGTTAGCAGGCAAAGCCGGCACGGGTAAAACCCTCATGGCGATTGCTGCCGGACTACGCAAGGTCTGCGACGAGGGCATATTCTCAAAAATCGTGGTGGCGCGTCCCATCATGCAGCTGGGCAAGGAACTCGGTTTTTTGCCAGGCGAACTCAGCGAAAAACTGCGTCCGTGGATGGAGCCTGTTTTTGATAATCTGGAATTAATCATGAACGCCAGCGTAAAGAAAAATGCCGATGGCAGTTTTACAGACCGCATGGACAGAGGCAGCAGAAAACCGGGAAGTGGTTCTGGACGCAAGGCCAACGCAGAAAGCATCCGCCAACTGATGGACTTGGGTATTTTGGAAGTGCAGGCGCTCACGTACATTCGCGGACGCAGCCTGCCGGGCCAGTACCTCGTAATCGACGAGGCGCAAAACCTAACCGCGCACGAAGTGAAAACCATTATCACGCGTGCGGGCGAGGGCACCAAGGTGGTACTCACGGGCGACCCGTATCAGATCGACAACCCGTTCCTCGACCTGACCACCAGCGGTCTGACGATTGTGATCGAGCGCTTCAAGAACGAAAAAACCTGTGGGCATATCACGCTCACGCGGGGTGAACGTTCCGAACTTGCCGAGTTGGCAACGAACCTCTTGTAAAAACATAAACCGCTAATGAACGCTAATCCTTCGCAGTTTCATTAGCGATTGTTAGCGGTTTATTGGTTGTTACTCTTTTGAGTTTTTTGTGTAGGCAGCATGTACGGCTTTTTCATCGCGTTCCTCAACCGCCTTGCGCACGGCATCGCGTCGTGCGTCGTCGCTCGCGCAATATTTGATATTTTCCAGCGCAGAACACGCAAGACTTTGGTGCGCCTCTTCGATCACATGCAGTAAAAACTGGAACGCTTCTTCGCTACGATGCAGCGCAAGTGGCAGCAGCAATTCCCCCCGTTGCTCCGTGGTCGCATGCTTCTCCCACAGCGCCCGTAGTATTTCAAACGCAGCAGGAATTTTTGATTCCCCCAAGGTCAACGCCGCTTGGTTTGCTAACCACGCATCCTCCGATTCCAAATACCGCGCGACAAAATCCAGGGAACGCTCCGGAGCAATCTCCATCAGAACAGTGAAACACTCGCCGGTAATTTGTGGTTCGGAATCGCCCGCAATCGCCTTCATCCGCAGCAGCATCTCCGCCGCTTCGCCGCCCACCCCGCCGACCGCGCGTACTGCTGCTTGCCGTGTTGCGGATGCTTTGTCCAGCAGCAAATCCGCCAGTTCAGGCAGCACATGCGGGTAGCCAATGCGCACCAATCCAAACGCGCATTTGCCGCGCAAAATATCAGCCGTATCTTCAGGTGCGCCATACGCAGGTTCTAACTGGAAGTGACGAATGCCCTGCAAAAAGACCTCTTCGCTGTCGTAGTCCAGCGCATTAAGCGCCTCGACAATCGCTAATTTTGCCGCGCACCCCTTGTCCGTTTTAACCGGATTTTTCATGAACCGTTCGAATGCCGCGACCATGTCAGGAATCATTTTTTTGAATTCCCATTGCCCGGTCAGTCGCGCCGCACGTGCCACCACAAAATTTGATTTTCCGCGTAATGCCCCACGCAATGCGCTTTCACGTTGCGCGACATCTTCCACTTCACTCAGCGCGTCCAACGCGGCAAATTGATCTTCAAGAGTGATTTTGGCAGGGGGACACGGCATGAGGGGGCTCCTTACTGAATTGCAAAATAAAAAACGTTGGCATGCTGCCAGCGCTTTTTTTATAACCCGAGACGAACAAATCTGCAATCGTTACAGAACGGGAGCGGGTTTCGTACCACCGCCCAGCGAGGCGTTGCGCATCTAACAGATTCAGATAACTCGACTGGCCCGCCTGGTAACGCAAGTCGGGCAAACGTACGGATTCCTGAAGCGCGCCAATCATTGTGGTGGCATTTCAATATTAAAACTCTCTATATTAAGTTTCAATGTATGAGTGCTTCTGCGTACAACGCTTCTAACTCGCGCGAAACGACTCGAATGTCGAAATGTTCTTGTGCGCGGCGTT
>DNPO01000075.1:0-4187 GCA_003501375.1 Candidatus Sumerlaeota bacterium
TTTTTGTCACTTGGACTTTGAGGAGCTCCTGGCGTAAGGATTGGGACGATAATACGTTAAATCGTGGCAACTCCCCCATGCACCCGGAATCGTGTGGTGGTGCTCCTCCACGGAATCAATCCGAGGGGGTATTTTCGTGCAATGCAGCAAACAGCGTTTCGGCCAGAGATGCGTTCATGCCGGGCGCGTTTTTCAGGTCGTCCTGACTGGCGGCTTTTAAGCGCGTCTGACTGCCAAAATGTCGCAGCAGTGCCTTGGCCTTTGCCGGGCCGATTCCGGGAACGTCTTCCAGCGGCGAACGGAACCGCGACTTGGTGCGGAGTCTCTTGTGGAAGGTGTTAACGAAGCGGTGCGCCTCGTCGCGCAAGCGTTGCAGCAAGTAAAACGAGGGCGCGCGCGGCGGAAAAACAACCGGATTTTTACGCCCCGGCAGCAACAGGTATTCCGGAGTGCGGACGCTCTCGTCTTTGGTCTCGCCTTCTTTCAAATGCTCCTTGACCAAGCCCGCCAGCGGCAAATCAGAAAGACCGAGCGATTCCAATACTTCGTACGCGATGTTGAGTTGGCCGCGTCCGCCGTCCACAATGACCAAACTGGGTAGTTCTTCTTTTTCTTCGATAGCGCGGCGGAAGCGGCGCGTCAGAACCTCCTGCATCATGGCAAAGTCGTTCTGCCCCTCGACCGTTTTTATTTTGAAAAGGCGGTACATGGCCTTGTCCGGTTCGCCATCGCGGAAAACCACCTTGGAACCCGCGCTGTCCGTTCCCTGCAACGTTGCGATGTCGTAGCACTCCAGCGTGTGCGGCGGGGCGGCCAAGCGTAACCGATATGCCAGGTCTTCCAAGGCGTCATCCAGAATTTTCTTTCCAGACAACTTCCGTTGCAACGCCTCACGCGCGTTGGCGGTCGCCATTTCCACCAGGCGCAATTTTTCTCCCCGCTGCGGCGTTAATACCTCCACGCGCTTGCCGTGCATTTCCGATAACCACTCCGTAATAATCGATTCGTCGTCCACCGGCAGCGGCAACAGCAGTTCATCCGGCGTCAGGCGCGACGCGCCATAAAACTGCCCGAGAAATTGCGACAGCGTGAGCGCTGGCGTCTCGCCCCAAACCGACAACGTCCAGTTGAGCGACTCGATCAACTGCCCGTCGCGGAAGAACAGAATCGCAATCGCCGCCTGCCCTTTCTCCTCGCACCAGCCCACCACGTCGCGACTGCCCGACTCGTGCGTGCTAACGCGTTGCGCCTGCGCCGAGGCTTCAATGGCGCGTATTTGATCGCGCACAGCGGCGGCTTTTTCGAACTCCAGCGACGCGCTGTGTTCGGCCATTTGGCGTTTAAGATTTTCCAGCACCTGCGGCGCGCGCCCCTTCAAAAAATCCACCAAGCCCTGCACGAGAATCATGTACTCTTCGCGCGTGATCTTACCCACGCACGGCGCTTTGCAATTGCCTATCTCGTACTGAATGCACGGGCGCGTGCGATTGCGGAACACGGGGTCAGAGCATGACCGAAGCGGGAAAATTTTGCGCGTAAGATTCAACGCATTTCGAATCGCGTCGGCTTGCGTGTACGGCCCGAAGTAGAGCGCCTTATCGCGCGTGCCGCGCGGACGCGTTACCAGCGGACGCGGCCACGGTTCGCGCGGGTCAATGCGCACGGACACATACATCTTGTCGTCGCGCAGCAAAATATTGTAGCGCGGCATGTGCCGCTTGATCAGCGTATTTTCCAGCAGGAACGCTTCTTTTTCGGTGAGGGTAACAATAACTTCGATATGGTCGAGGGCTTTGCGAATCAGCGGCACGGACGGGCGGTCATCGCCCGAACCGGGCGGTGCGAAGTATTGCCGCACGCGATTCCGCAGATTGATCGCCTTGCCAATGTAGATAATTTTTCCCTTGGCGTCGAACATTTGATACACGCCGGGGGCGCGGGGAATCTCACCGATTTGATCCGGGCGGTAGCTACCGGTTTTTTCGGGGGCGGGTTCGTCTTCGGAAAGTAGTAGGGATTCGTCGGTCATAGGGGTACTTCCTGCCAGTATCATACACAACACTCCCCCTTGGGACGCAAGGAAAGAACGCAACCAACAGCCGCACACGACAGAATACACCTCTACCCTGTTGTTTTTTTTGATTGGTATTTTTCCTTCGTGCTCTTCGTGACTTCGTGGTAAAAGAGTGTGGGTAGTTTTGGGGGTAATCTGCAACAGAAAGATTGTTTTATGGTTGTACAGGATCGTTTCCGCCACTACCAACGCGACCAACGCGAAGTCTTCGACCAGATGATCGCTGAAGACTGGGAGGTTTATTTCAACCCGCTTGGGCTTTGTCTCAAAAAATTCGAGGTGGATCGCCTCTTGGCCTGGACACACCCGACGGCTATCCTCAACATAGGCTGCGGATACGGCTTTCAAGATGCGGAAATGGCAAAACGGTCATTCGTACAGCAGGTCGATGCCATTGACTACTCCAGCGCGAGCGTAGCAAAAGCCAACGAGATGTTTAGTGGGCCAAAAATCCACCGCGAAGTGGCAGATTTTCTAACCGCGGAACCCACGCCGAAATACGATTGCGTTGTTAGTTTTCAAGTGATCGAACACTTGGAAGACCCGGAAACGTTTCTTCGTCGCTGCGCCGAGTGGTGCAAGCCCGGCGGAATTGTTGCCGCCTACACGGTTAATTTTATGCGTCCGTACAACCGTATCCAAATTAAATACGGTAAACCGCCCATCGTGGAAGACCCCATGCACAAGATGGAATTTACGCGCGAACAACTCCGCGAATTGGGGATCAAAGCGGGACTGCTTCCCCAACGCATTTTTGCCTATCTCTCTGCGCCGTACCGCCGCCCCTATGGGCTGCGCATCTGGCTGGGCTACTGGTTTCCCAGTCAGGGAGAACGCCTCGGAGCCTTTTACCAAAAGCCCGGATAATCGATTGAAAACCCTGTTTTTTTTGTAGTGTACACTTGCATCAATGAACGATTTAAAAATATATGCCCACACTTCCTCTCATCTCCATCGTCCTCCCCACCCACAACGGTGCCCGCTATTTGCAGGGTGCCATTGATAGTTGCCTTCAACAAACCTGGCCCAATCTCGAAGTGATTCTTGTTGACGATGCGTCGGACGACCTGAAAACGGTGCGCATGTTAGACTCGCAATCCGACCCGCGCGTCCGCCTCATTCGCTTGCCGGAAAATGTCAAACTGCCCCGTGCGCTCAATGCCGGTTTCAAACACGCCCAGGGCGAGTTACTCACCTGGACGTCCGACGACAACCTCTACCGCCCCACGGCGCTCGCAACAATGGCCTATGAAATCGTCAAGGATGAAGCCGATTTTGTCTATGCACACGCCACCACCTGGGACGAAAACGATCGCCCGATTGGTAGCATTGCTCTGCGTCCGCCCGACCAGTTGCCACTCAGCAACTGCATCGGTGCGTGCTTCCTTTACAAGCGCGAAGTGTATGAGGAAACCGGCGATTTTAATCCTGAAATGTTACTAACCGAGGATTACGATTATTGGATTCGGGTGTCCAAACACTTCCGTATGAAATTGATCGATGCAGACCTGTACATCTATCGCCAGCACGCCGCCACCATGACGCAGCGACACGGCTCCGCCAGCATCGAAGCAATGGTGGATAAAACGCGCACCACCCACTTTACTCCGTTGGAAATTTTGGAAGCGGAAGGTTGGCGAGAATACCGCCGTGACAATTATCGTGCAGCAGGCTCGCGATTTGCACGCGTGCTACTGCGGCATCCGCGCAGTCCACACCTGTACCGCCCTGCGGTGATCAGCCTCATGCCTGGTTTTTTACGACGCACCATGGTGCAGATCAAGTCGCTTGGCAAGAAAAAATAGCGGGGGTAAATTCTCTTAAAAAAACAAGATCAAGATGCAGGTGCATCTTGCTTCCGCTACGCCGCCGTTCTTTGCCCCCATCGTTCAAATTCCCATTTGTGATTGCGGCGCGCCACATCCAATGCCATCAGATTCTCCCGTCCTGAAACGCCCCAAAACGTCCCCGCGCGCTCAAGACGATAACTTAATAATTATAGTACAGAGTGATTTTAATCACCACCCTCTCAAGGAACCGCCATGTACCGTTCCGCAAGCCCAAATCCTCCTGCTGCCGTCAGAAATCGCTGTTTTGAGACGGTTCCCGGGGG
>DNPO01000075.1:4487-5816 GCA_003501375.1 Candidatus Sumerlaeota bacterium
AGGTTGGTTGTCATCTGACAATCATAACGGGGATCGTGAGAGTATGGCGAACCAGATCGGCGGTTTCGCCGTGGATCATATCGCTGAGACCGCTGTGCCCGTGGGAACCGAGCAGCAGCAAATCAAGCCCGCACTCTTGAGACAGATGCACCAGTTGCGAAACAATATCGCCATAGCCCAATGCGAACTCAACCGGTAAGTCACGCTCCTCAATTTCGCGGGCCAATTGTTCCAGATAGGCATGGTCATCTTGGCTGTGCTGACTATCGCTCTCGTTGCCATACACCATCGTGCCGGGCGTATCGACGACATGGAATAGCGTGAGGCGCGCTTTGTACGTTTGCGCCAGTGTGATGGCGTACGACAACGTGTGCGCATCGGTAGAGGTGCGTTCCAGCGCCACCCCGATATGATGGAAAGGCAGGGCTGGGGCGATGTGTTCCGCTATCGCACGACTCATCGTTTCCTCGCCGCTCTCCCATGTTTTGCTCGGGCGCAGCAGAGGACGCAGAATCAGGTAGCCCAGCACGCCAATCAAGAGCGCAGCGGGAAGAACGATCAAAACCCAATTCCATCCCACCGCTTGGTCATACACCAGTTTCAGGTTCAACGCGATGATAACAGCGGCAATAAGCCAGCCCAAAATTTTGATCCAAAGCGGATTAGCGAGGCTTCCCATTTTTTTACGGTCAGACGTGAAATGCAGTAGCGGAATAATGGCAAAGGGTAGTTGCAAACTCAGGATCACCTGCGACCAAATGAGCAGTTGGTAGGACGCCTTGTTGCCAAAATAAAGAATCGCCAATACGGCCGGTACAAGCGCCACGCACCGCGTGATGAGACGCCGCAACCAAGGGCGGATGCGCAGATTGAGGAACCCTTCCATCACAATCTGCCCCGAAAGCGTACCGGTGATGGTAGAACTTTGTCCCGCAGCAAGTAACGCTACGCCAAAAGCAACGGGGGCAACTCGCGGGCCAAGAATTTGATCCAGAAACTCATGCGCCTGCGCGATTTCCGTGACAACGATTCCTCGCGCATGAAAATTAGCAGCGGACATGATGTAGATGGCGGCATTGACGAAAAACGCCAGATTGAGCGCGATGAGTGCATCGTAAAAATTGAAGCGACATGCTTCGCGTTTGCCCGTGAGCGTGTTGGAGACCGCGCGCGACTGCACCAGCGACGAATGCAGGTACAGGTTATGCGGCATCACCGTTGCACCGATGATACCAATAATGATGTAGACGGAGGAAGCATCCATCCGCGGGATGAAGCCCTGCGCCACCCCTTTCCAATCCGGTTGCGCGAGAAAAATTTCAATGATAA
>DNPO01000361.1:0-327 GCA_003501375.1 Candidatus Sumerlaeota bacterium
CGTCGAGTCACCGCAAAACGCAAACGCTGTCGGTTCGGCCTTCAGGTCGATCCCGAACAATTCCTGCGCACACAAAATCGACATAAACAACTTGTCAAAATCGCCGAACCATCCGTTCACGTGGATGGATGAAATTTTTGCATGTGCCCCCGCCTCGTGAAAAAGCGATTGGATACGCATCACATCTTCCCGTGGCAACGGCGGCACATCCTCACAAAAATCAATCGCCAAATCATACTCCCGGTACAGTTGATCCGACGCGATCCCGCATCCCGGCACTTCAGCCAAAATGTGTTCCCGCAACACGCTCAGTTTTTCCCGAAATGC
>DNPO01000361.1:603-982 GCA_003501375.1 Candidatus Sumerlaeota bacterium
GCATCGTCATGCAAAAAACGCCGCTTAAGTCGCGTGCCGTCGTGATAAAAATAGAACCCGCCATTTTCCCCCACCACCGCATCCACAGGCCAAAACCGCGCAATATGATCGCACCACCCGGCGCTACGCCCCGTGACGGGCACGACTTTAAATCCCGCATCGTGCAATCGCCACAACGCGTCGTATGCGCGGGAGGTAATGCGCCCCCGGGTGGAGACAGTCTCGTCAATATCGGTAAAAACACCGCGCACAGCGGCAAGTTCATCAGGGGTAGCTTGGGCAAGAGGTTTCATGCTGGCGGTTATATCCGTCCCAACCATTTTGGGCAAGTAAAAACGCCCCTAACCCTAACAACCACACCGTGGGGCGCTGCCCCACA
>DNPO01000361.1:1259-7322 GCA_003501375.1 Candidatus Sumerlaeota bacterium
GGGGAACGCGTTCCCCAGCGGGGGTATGGGGGCAGCGCCCCCACGGTGTTTGTTTTAGGGGTTGGGGGGTTGCATTTAGTAGAGAGGAGGAGTAGGTTGAGAGGTAATTTTTTGTCGTTGGAAGGCAAACGGCACCGATAGAACCGAGGCTTTTTTAAAATGAACAAGCATGAAATGGGAACGATTCCCGATTGGCTGGACCCCACCCCGTGGTTGGCTATTACCCGCGAAGCCGACTCCGCACGCGTAGCGGCAGCGATAGCAGCAAACGACTCAAGCGA
Organism: Candidatus Sumerlaeota bacterium; assembly: GCA_003501375.1. GTDB lineage: Bacteria > Sumerlaeota > Sumerlaeia > UBA8349 > UBA8349 > UBA8349. The sequence continues at coordinate 1,541 of DNPO01000361.1, forward strand.
AGCACGCCTGGCAACCCTCTTGTCCCCCGCAGCAAGACAACCCATCTTTCTGGAGAAAATGGCCCGCAAAGCGCAAGCGCTCACCCGGCGTCACTTTGGCAACACCATCGCCCTGTACGTCCCGCTGTACCTCTCCAATTATTGCACCGGCGGCTGCGCCTACTGCGGCTTCGCCTCCGACCGCAGTCAACCCCGCGCCAAATTGAGCTGGCAGGAACTGGAAGAAGAACTCCTCGCCATCAAGGCATTGGGTTTTGAAGACATTTTATTACTCACCGGCGAACGCCACAAAGAAGCACGATTTGACTACCTGCTGAAAAGCGTGCAGGAAACCGCCAAGCATTTTCACAATGTCACCACGGAAACTTACGCGTTATCGGTTGGAGAATACCGCCAGCTCACCGATGCCGGTTGCACAGGGATGACGATTTACCAGGAAACCTTCGATCCGGTGTTGTACGAAAAAATGCACCGCTGGGGCGAGAAACGCGTTTACAAATGGCGCATCGAAGCGCCCGCTCGCGCATTGGAAGGCGGCTTCCGCACCGTCGGACTCGGTGCATTGCTTGGGTTGGGCGACCCCATGTTTGACCTGATCAGTTTGTTCCGACACGTCCGGTTTTTGCAAAAGCATTATTGGCGTGCGGGCATTTCCGTTTCGTTCCCACGCATCTGCCACCAGACTGGCGACTGGAAAGCGAAACACTTTGTAGACGAGCGACAACTGGCGCAAATCATCTTTGCCTTCCGCCTCTGCCTGCCCGAAACGCCCCTGACGCTTTCCACACGTGAAGAGCCAGCCTTCCGCGACGGCATTGCGGGCTTGGGCATCAATCGCATGAGCATCGCCAGCAAAACCACCGTCGGTGGTTATCGCCACGACGCCGAAACCGGCGGGCAATTCGACATTCAAGACCCGCGCAGCATCGAAGCATTCTGCAACATGCTGCGCGCCAAGGGACTGGAACCGATCTTCAAAAACTGGGAAGCGGTTTATCGCGACGGCGAACCCGCGCTGTTGTAGCCTAAAATTAAAAGCGGGATACACGGAAGTTATAAAAAAGATGGGAATTATGAATCACTCATAGTTCCCATCTTTTTTATAACTCCCCTATATCCCGCTTTGCCCCTCACTCAACCGGTAAAATTATCGCTTCATCTCGATCACTGTTTGCAACATCTCATCCCCGGTCGTTACCACCTTGGCGTCGGACTGGTACGCACGTTGCGTGGTAATCATCTCGGTCAGTTCCTCGGTCAAGTCCACATTGGAAAGTTCCAATGTGCAGGAAGCAACCGTCCCCAAACTCCCCGTGTCCGCCGTACCATACACGGCTTCGCCAGAGTCAGGAGTCGAAATGTAAAGGTTGCTGCCCACGCTATCCAAACCGGCCTCACTGGCAAAGGACGCAACTGTCAATGCGGCCACATTGCGCGTAACGCCATTGCTGAACGTTCCAACAATATTCCCCGAAGTATCAATATCAATGGCCGTCAAGGTACCAGACGCGTAACCATCCTGCGTAATGGAAGTGGCAGCGGAATCCGAAGACGTTTGCGTACTACCCGAAAAATCAAAAGTTACAGCCTGACTCGCCGTGGCTCCATTGGTAAAACTGTATCCCGTGGACGAAGTCGTCGTTTGCGAAGCCAAGGTTCCATCGCTATTAAAACTCAGCGTTCCCGTCTCACACACCTGTGCCGTCCCGGAAGTTCCACCGGCTAAATCGCCCCCATCTACCGCAACATTGTACGACCACTCATTGTCCGCTGTTTTGGTAAAGTATACCGTTGCCGTATGCTCAGCGCCTAAAGAATCATAAAGTGTCACAGTCGTCGAAAAATTGCTGGTGGCATCCGCATCGGTAATATCAAAACCCGTAGCAGATAAAACCTCGCTATCCGAATCCAAATTCACATCCGCAGTAATGGTAGTCGTAGGATTGGCCGGTGAAGTCGAAGAGGTCAGCGCGATGTTGCCCATCGCACTGCTCAGCGTGGTTCCCGTAGAATCGTATGTGTATCCCTGGACGTATAATCCGCTGGAATTAACTAGGTAGCCATCAGAATCAATAGTAAATGCACCAGCACGCGTATAGTAATCAGCAGTCCCGTCGGAAACAACAAACCAGCCGGTTCCATTGATGGCGCAATCAGTTTCCACAGAAGTGCTTTCGAAAGAACCCTGGGTAAGAATGGTTTGCACCGATTCAAGACGCACACCACGTCCCAATTGAGAAGACCCGCCGGGGGTATTGATGGACATGCTCAGCAAGTCCGCAAACTCGGAGCGGCTCGACTTATACCCCACCGTATTTACGTTAGCAATGTCATTGCTAATAACTTGCATGTTTTTACTCATAGCCTGCAAGCCGCTGATGCTTGCGTAGAGTGCGCTGGTGATAGACATGATATGCTCCTTTTGTATCCTACAACCTTCTTAATTGCTTCGAAATGCACTGGACTAATCGGTGTGCGACGTTACTCCATAAAGAGCGCTGAGGGCCAACAACGTCCCGCTTTCAGTCTGCAAATAATATGTCCCGTCGCTAATCACCACACCGGTTACTTCTTCCTTGACCAGCGTGGCGCTGGTAACAGAATCGCCCGCCGAATCAGTGGCAGTTACAGTAAAGGTATAGTCGCCAGCGGCCAAGGCATCACCGTCATCATCTAAGCCATCCCACGAGACGCTATCCGTGCCAGCATCCAAAGCCCCTGCATCAATCGTACGAACCAATGTCCCGCTAGAATTATAAATTTTGATGGTCACAGCGGAAGCATCCGATGACAGGGCAAAGTTAATATCACTGGGCGTTTCACCGCTGGTGGCAATCGTCAAGGAATCGCCATCGTACAGCACATCGTCTCCGATGAGGCTGCTCATGGTACTGCTGCTCAAACTCGATGTAATCGTGTCGCTCAACGTGCTCAGCGTATCGTTCAGATCCGTCAACTGCGTCAGGCTACTGAACTGCGCCAACTGCGAAGCGAATTCCGAAGAATCCTGAGGATCGGTGGGATCCTGGTTTTGCAACTGAGTAATCAGCAGGGTGAGAAAATCCGTTGACGTCATCTCGTCATTGGACGAGGCGGTAGTATATAGCGAAGACGTGCTGCTTGTGCTGGTCAGAGAACTAATTGTCGATGACATGATAGAGCCTCCTCAAAAAATATCCGCTTATGCCGCGGCGGGTTCCAATTCCTCAAAAGTGAATTCCACCTGATCCTTCTTGAACCCCTGCCGGGCTAATTCATCCCGCATATCCTGCTGATGCTGCTGGAGAAAACTCTGCGTATCGGGATTGTCCGAACCGACATGCGCCTGCACATTATTGTTATCATCTATCGTCAATTGAATCTGCACATGCCCCAGAGCAGGCGGGTCCAACTGGATGGTTGCTTTCATACTGCTACTATCAAACTGCACGCTGCCGCGCATCCGATCCACCATGTCCGTCAATGCCGCTTGTGTCTGCGGGACTACGCTGTCTAACGGAGTTGTAGGAGCGGCAGTTGCAGGGGAAGCAACGGTGGTCACCGAAGACTGTTGCTGCGCCAGCGCTGCAAGCGATGCATCCGTTGCTTTCGCGTCGTGCAACTTTTCCTGCGGCTTATTACGCCGCGCATCATCCAACTGCTGAACGACGGATTGTAATTTTTCCACAGCAGATTGCGTATCATTCGACGATAAGTCAACCGCCAGCAAACCAGGAACGGCGCTTTCAGCATCTGCCATATCAGAGGGGAGGGCATTGACCAAATCGGAGACAAAGTACAAAACATCAGGAAGAACAGAATCGCCATCCAGCGAAACACCAAGGGGGGCGCTGACTGAAACAAAATCAGCAGATGGGGTAACCACCTGAACAACCGATGCCAAAATCCCTGCGCTGCTGGTCGAGTCCGTTCCCGTAACAGTCTCGCCCAGCAACGCAGCGATGCTATCCGTCCCCGCTACAGCGGCGGACGGCGTTTGCACATTCGAAACTTTCTGAAGCAAAGACTGCAATTCCTGCACGACAGAACCAAGCGCTTGAACTACCTGCGCTTGCGTACCCGTGCTGCTGGAAGTGGAAAGCGTACCCAGCAAATCGCTTAAATTTTTAATTGAGGGTAAAACAGTGGAGGACTGCTGTTGCGCCAGGCCCATCATTCCCAGCAAGGCGCTCATCAAATCTACACTATCAGTTGCGGTGGTCTCGTCGGACTGGTCGGAGGAAACGATCGCAGAAAGCGACTCCGTTGCATCCGTCGACTCCGTGGTCGTTGCCTGCCCGCTCTGCAACACCCGGGCCAACGCCAACAATTCCTGAGTCGTCACAGCCGAAGAAGAGGACGTGCTGTCGCCCTGAAACAGGGCAAGAAGAGAGTCGAGAGAAGTATCCGTCGCCGTTTGCTTACTCGACTGCACATTTTTCTGCAACGTACCCAACACCACTTGCGAAGCGCTACTTTTGGCGGTGGTTGCGCTCGCGCTCATTTCCTGCTTAAAAAGCCCAGCAAAGCCCTTCGTCTGGGCGGAAGCATTTCCAGAAGATACAGTTGTCGCAATCGTTTTAACCGCAACGTCCGCGGTCGGGACAAAGGACTGAACCGAGCAACTGGTCATGAGCATTCCGCTCTTATGGCTTGTCTCCCTGGGAATGCACCAAGCGCCGCTCCCCGATGTCCTTGAGACGCTTCAGCCTTAGAACTTTCTCCGATTCCTGTCCGATGTCCGTACCGGCAGGCGTATCTTTCATTTGTTCTACATCAGCGCGCATAGCGGTCAAAATCCCACTCGACTGCGATGCGGACATCTGCTTCAGCACTTCAATTACCAGCCCAATTTCCATTTGGTTGAAGTACTTCGCGGCGGCTTGGGGCTCCATGCCGCGGTAAATCTTCACCGCCGCTGCCAATTCCTCTTGCTTCTTCTCGCTGAGTCCGGTGTTCAGTTTGGCCAAGTCCTGGTCCAACTTCTTCCGATTCTCACCCAGTTCATTCAACTTGACGTCAATATCCTTTTTGATCGCCTGAAGCGCCTGCTCGCGCCGCTCCAAATCGCGTTCCCGGTCATCGAGTTCCTTCTCGCGTCGCCGAAACGCCTGCTGCGCTTCCTTAACAGCCGAGGGATTCTCCATCAACCCCGCCGCTTCCTCGCCACCCGAGCGTTCCTTGCTTGAGGCAGTTTTTGCCGTGGAAGTGGTAGGCGAATCCTTCCGCTCAGAAGCGGAGAATGCAGCTGGGATGCCAACATGCAAACAAAGAGGCAAACTTTCCATAAGTACAATCATGGCAATGATCTTAAAAGCGCGTCGCCGGGCCTGGGGGAGTGAGAGAGAAGCGGACATCAGGTATTTCCTTCCTGAGACTGGGCATTTTTTTCCCGCTGGGCCATCGCAAACTTGCGGATTGCGATTTCATCAAACACCCGCGTTTCGGCCCGACGTTCTTCTAATAGGTACTGCCGATACTCTTCCTTCTTAACCTCATCCAAAATCTCGCGCTGCCGAATCGCATATTCCAACAATTGCCGTCGCCGCTCAAGTTCCTTCTTCAATTCTTCCACATGCACCAGGGTTTTCGCAATCAGCGCATCCACCCCGCGTAAATAATCCAAATACAACGAGCGATAGGCAAAAGATTGTTTGTCCTGCATTTTGGTATCGAGTTCATCCCGATAAAACAGTCGCCGATCCTGAGCCTCATCCACCAGCCGCTGCACATAATCCACCCGCTGCTGCACCTCAGCCATTTCCCGCTGCCGAATCTCTTCCAGTCGGCGGCGGTAGTCCAG
>DNPO01000160.1 GCA_003501375.1 Candidatus Sumerlaeota bacterium
CACGGGGCAAAATTTGTCTACATGGCCGCCTGCGTCTGGGACGTGGAACGCCCCACCCTGCGCGGATGGTTCCACTGGCGGCGCGCCCTCTACTGGACGGGCTTGAAAAAAGCCAACGCCGTTGTGGCCCAATCAGAATTGCAGGAAGAGGCTTTTTTACGAAATTTTAACATTAAGGCGCGCATTATCCGCAGTTTTCAACCGCCGCCCGAACCTGTCTGTCTCGACAAACGCCACCTGCTCTGGGTCGGACGCGCTAACCCGGTGAAACGTGCCGAATTGTTCATTGACCTTGCCGAACGCCTATCTGATACTCCTTGTGTTATGATTCTGAACGCCTCACGCGATCAAGAGTACTTTCAGGGTCTGAAAGAACGCGCCAAACGCCTGTCGAACCTGGAGTTTATCCCCTACGTCCCGCACGACCAAATCATGCCGTATTTTCATCAGGCACGTCTTTTCGTTAACACTAGCACCACGGACGAGGGCTTCCCTAACACGTATCTGCAAGCCTTCCGCGCCTCCGCCCCGGTCATGGCGCTGGCGGCGGATCCCGACGGACTGATCCGAAAAAACAATATGGGCTTTGTCGCGGATGACAATCTTGCTGTGCTGGAAAACCAAATTACACGCAAATTTAGCGATGACACTTGGATTCAACAAACAGGAAGCAACGCTGCCGACTATCTTCGCCAGAATCATGACCCCGAAAAACTGGTGGAGGAGTGGGGAAAGATGTTGGAGGCGTTATAAGCGCCCTATTCAACTGATAGAACTTATTTTTACCACCTTCCCCCTGCGATTTACCTTGGGAAAAAAATGCCCTTGTGATAGGGTGAAAAAGTGGGCCGTTTTCCCCAAAGCGGTTGCGGAGCATCTATACCCAAAGTAGGCGAGGGTAGAACTCTGTCCAGCAACAAACGCCCCATAAAAATAATCATCTCCAGCTCCGCGGTGCACGAAATAGATATGTCGGAACGCGGTACACTTGCTCAACAGGAACATGAATGAACACTTCTGATTACTTCCCGGAAATAATTCAAGGCGGAATGGGGGCAGGTGTCTCCAACTGGAAACTTGCCAAAAGCGTGGCATGCCACGGTCAATTGGGCGTTGTTTCCGGTACCGCCTTGGATAGCATCCTAGCCCGTCGTTTGCAACTCGGCGACCTCGACGGTTCCATGCGTCGCGCCATGTCGCAGTTCCCTTGGCAGGACATAGTTCAGAAAATACTGGATGACTATTTCATCGAAGGCGGCAAAGAGCCGCACATGCCGTTCAAAAACATTCCATGGCATGAACTTGAATTGAGCGCCGCCAACGTGGGCTTGCTCCTTGTCTCTAATTTCGTCGAAATATTCCTTGCCAAAGAAGGACACGATGGCCCTGTTGGCATCAATTACCTCGAAAAAATACAACTCCCGACCCTGCCATCTCTGTTGGGTGCAATGCTGGCAGGCGTGACTTACGTGCTAATGGGCGGCGGTATACCGCTCGCCATTCCCGGTACGCTTGACAGTTTGGCCAAGTGGGAACCTGTTCAGTTATCGCTTCATGTAGACAATCCGACCGATGAATCATCCTACACCATGCACTTTGACCCGAAACAATGGTGCCCCGGTCCGTTACCCGAACTCACCCGCCCCAAATTTCTCGCGGTGATTTCGTCTGATATTGTTGCCAAAACCATGGTGCGCAAAGCATCAGGATATGTGGACGGTTTTGTAGTCGAAGACCACACTGCGGGCGGTCACAATGCACCGCCGCGCCGTTCCGATGTTCAACCCGCACCCGGTGCGTGCCCGTATGGGGCAAAAGACGTTCCAGATATTGCAAAAATTAAAAATCTCGGACGTCCCTTCTGGCTCGCCGGGAGTTGTGCCTCGCCAGAACGCCTAAAAGACGCTCTGGCTCAAGGCGCTGCGGGCATTCAGGTGGGAACCATTTTCGCTTTCTGTGAAGAGTCAGGAATCACCCCAGAACTTAAACAGCAAGCACTGCGCAAGTGCCTTGAGGGCACACCGGACGTCTGTACCAACATGAACGCATCCCCCACCGGTTACCCGTTTAAAATCCTGCAACTCGAAGGTACACTCGGCGACCCAGCAGTGGTAGCAGCGCGCAAACGCGTGTGCGACTTGGGATTCCTCCGCCAGTTCTACATTACGGACGAGGGCAAACTCGGTTACCGCTGCACGGCTGAACCAGAAGCTCTGTTTGTGAAAAAAGGCGGGAAAATCGAGAAAACCGAAGGGGCGCTTTGCCTCTGCAACGGACTCTTGGGCACCATTGGTTTGGGCCAGACGCGCAAAGATTACGTGGAACCCGCCGTGGTTACTACTGGTGAGGATTTCGCCTTTGTTGAAAAATTAGTCAAAAGCGATACCTTGACTTACACCGCCAAGGACGCAATTGACTACCTGAAGTCATAGCAATAGAATAACCAGCAACGCTGAACTTTCAGCCCTTTCTCCGCCACGACCATAGCTGTCGTTGGCGGAGTTTTTCTTTTTATCCCCTCAAAATTTCCCACTTTCCCTAACAAAATAAAAGATTTCTACCCATAGCGTTTTTTCTTGACAATTTTGATAGGGTAGTAATACCCTGCGGATAGAATCTTTCGAGTGTATTGGTAGGCCATCCAAATAAATGAAAGTACATCACAGTAAATTCGTGAGATGTTGTGTTATATAAGAATTAAATAGTAAAAGCTTAGTTTGGAAATCATGCAGATTCAATTTTAGTTCCTAAAAAAAAGGAGGTGTTCCATGTGCACAGAAGACCAAGAACATGCAGTGATTCTTAGACGGGATTGGGAAGACCCTGGAATGTCTGGAGTAATTCCAGTATTTCACTTCTACCCAGATCACGGGTCAGCGGTGAACGGAGTTCAGCAGTACGACGGCCGTACCCAAAATTTTCCTCGTGAAGATTATAGATTTGACATTTGTACCGACAATGCAGGACAACAAGTTACGAAAACAGTTACTGATGTGCGCACCACAGCAATCTTCGATGCTTGGATTGGGATACTGCGCGCCATATAATACCAAACGGGGACGTCCATTCTAAACACAGAGAGAAGGATTTATTGTAATGCGAAACACAAAATTCTCCATGCGCTGTATTTGTGTCATGACGGTCACCCTGACACTGATTCTAAACGGATGTGCGCCCTTTGCCCTTTCGCGGCGATATCTCATTGCATCTCCATACATCTCTCAGCCCCCCGCTCAAGATGAATATGCATCCGCTTCTGCCTTTGTCGTTTCCAACGCGCAAACGGATAACACAACTCAATCACAAAAAAACGTTTTTGACCTTTCTGGCGATGCTCAAGCACAATTGATAAAAAGTGTTGCGGAAAGCGTCAGAGCAACATCCGGAACAGCGGAAATAAAAACCATTCTGGGGATTTTTGGAACGGATATCACGTCAACTCAAGAAAAAACAGCGCAGCAAGATATCGATAGGAGCGTTATTTCAAAAACAATTGTTTTGACCGTTGAAAAAAGCACCAAAAAGCAGGGACCCGCCGATCGCATTGCCCAAATTCGGTTGGAGTTAACTCTCGATAGTCCAGCAAAGAATATAGGTTGGAAATCATGGAACAAATTTGAAACGGAGTATGGCACTGTCGACCTCGCCAAACTGACACAAAATTCCGTGCGAAGTTTAACCGGTGGGCTATCGGGAGGCCCCAAGGCACACGCAGGAACACCTGTCACTGCAGAATTAAATGCAAACATGAGTAGAGCGCTGACAGAAGAGGTTACGCTCAAACAACGCTACATTCAAATGTCCGGAAAATTGACCACTTCGACGGTAAGCATCATTCAGGAAGGTACGGTTGGGATGGATATGGCTGGGAATAATTCCATTAACCTCCAGATACAACTTCCTGGTGAAACTCTCGAATTTTTCGAATTTAACGCCCCGGAATCCAAAAACAGCACGGATTCTTCCTCCAAGGAAGGCGACTATTCTTTTTACAACGTAAAATGCCCTGTCACGAAAGAAGATATTGCCTTCACCCTTTCTGGAGAATATCTGCTTCGCCATGTATGGTTTGGAAGCAATAGTATTTCTGAAGCAGACGATTGCATTTGCATGATCCCTGGTAGATTCAAAAACAAACGGTGCGTGCTTCTAAAACAAGATGAACTCAAGACACCATACTGGCAAATCGTAAAGTCAGCGTCTGACAAAAACCACCCATTGTCGCTTGCATCACAAGGCGAGGAGGGAACCAAGCAATTACGATTTGTTTCTTATAAAGCAGCGGTAAAATTTCTCGACTGGTTGAGAAATTCCAAGGATGCAAAAGTAGGAAAGGATGGCACGTTGGAAATGGACAACAAAATCATCGAATCTGGTGAAATCTTCAGTTTAGAAATACGTCGTTTCGAGTCCACCTCCTCACAGCAAGACACTGAAAAAAAAAGCAGGGGAAAAGACATCTAAAATGACCAGCGATAATATCGATCAGCAAGGCGTTGGCGAAAACCTCGTTAACAATTAGCAGCGAACGCACGGAGTGAGGAGAGGCCGGATACGAATTCAAATACCGGGACAACGTGGTACTGAGAATTCGTATCCGGTACCCTCGCAATCTCACGCAACACGTGGGGTGTAACATGAAAAATAGAAATTATCTTCCTCTTGGCATCATTATCCTTTTTGTGGGAGCGATATTAATCTTAATCGCGCGCGATGCTCCAGTTATCAACAAATTAGCCGATCCTCCATTTGCTCGAGGAACAATTACGCTTACTATATGCCTAG
>DNPO01000102.1 GCA_003501375.1 Candidatus Sumerlaeota bacterium
TTGTCTACCCCCAGGTGGGGGGATTAGAACTTGAATCCGCGAGATATAATAAGTCGACAAAAGATTATATTTGTTTGTATAGCACGGAAATCAACCATCGCGTATGGACTCACGGCCTACGGCGCAGCAACGCGGATACTGTCCCGGTGCGGAGACGCGGCAGCCATCCAGCGTCAACTCCTCCACAGCAGCATCACAACCGCGATGCGCTACGCTCAAACCAGTATCGACCAAGCACGAAAAGCGGTGTTTGTATAAGAAAAATTCATGTCTCAGAAATGCATCTAAAATTCAGGGGTGCCATACGCAATAACCATTTTGGATTGAGCATGGTGTCCCAGGATTGCCCCCTTTTTACTTGGACTGCGCGGCGACTGATACAGGGACGAACGGTCTTAAGGCAGGATATCCCTTGCCATCTTCGATAGTCCACACCTTTTCAAAATCCCAATTGACATAGGTTGCCTTGCAAAAAAGTTCCGCCGTGGAAAGCCCTTTTGCCTTAACCTCCGCTGTTGCTTCCGTTGGACAGGGGGTGGATGGTATCCCCATTCCTCCACGATCCCAGCGAGGGGCCACCGCAAAGGTTGCCTGCCCCGTTATTTCGGCATTCCAATATGAATCGCGGAAATCAGCCCAATCAATGCCGCCTCCAGCAAGCCCGCCTGGAATATATGATTTATTAGGATCGATTTTCTTGTTGATTTCTATGTATTTGTTGTTACAGATAACTTTTCCAACAGCCAGGCAACGTTCAATGCGAACATCGTGCGCATTGGAAACCAGAGGTGCACCCCACGGGATGTAGTTTTCCAAGTCTTCGACGTACACATTTGCCGAAACAAAACAATCGGAAATGATACCTGAGCCAGCCCCGCCAAGTAACCCACCAGCATATCTGGGAGACTTCACCTTTCCACTGGCTGAACAACGTGAAAGCGTGCCGCCACGCAGGGAAAGGCTGCCAATTAAACCACCTGCGGTATCTCGCGTTGCCTGAACTTCTCCAGAGAGATGGCACCCCTCAATACGGTCGAATCCATCACAATGGCCAATCAATCCACCCGCACTTTCAATTTTACTGATTACATTACCGGAAGCGCTGCTACTCACAATGGATGCCCTGCTTGGATTGGAACCACCTACTACTGCGACCCTTGTGCAAGCACCAATCAAACCGCCTGCATTTCGGACTCCGGCGGTTACATTGCCCGTCGCAATACACGCAATCACGCAACCGTCTTGACACTGCCCTATCAATCCCCCCACTGCATCCGCTCCGGAAACGTTCCCGGATGCCGAACAATGTTCAACAATTGCCTTGACCCCTATTCTATCCATTTTTGTTTCGCCCACCAAACCACCAGCATGAGCATCTCCCGCTGATATTGCACCGGACGCTTTCGATTGCGTCAGGGTAACAGACGAGACTGTTACTCCGATCAACCCGCCAACAGACTCCCCTTTTTCACAATCAATCGTCAGATCGGACTCGCATGCTTCCACCCGTCCCGTATTATATTGTCCTATCAAACCGCCCAGAAAACATCCATTGGTACCGAAAATCTTCCCGGTGGTTCGACAATGCGTAACGGTTCCAAAATCCATATCGCCTACCAGCCCACCGCCGTACCAAGCGCCGTGCATGCTCACCGTAGCCGTACATTCCGATAAGGAAAAAGGTCGTTTCTCGTCCCGGTTTTGGTAACCAATATTCGCCCTGCCAACGAGACCGCCTGCCATGCCATTGGTATCCATCGAAACAACAACCTGGCATTTGTGAATCATTCCCCCTCCTTCCCCAATGCATCCCACCAAGCCGCCACCGGCAACCGTATACTTGTCTCGATCCTGTGCATTACGCAAATTGAGCGTAACGGAAGTCGAGCATTCTTCGAGCGCTATTGTCCCCTCTACGCTTCCCACCAATCCGCCACCATACGAGTGGTAATCCACAGTTCCTTGAACATTGCATTTTGTTATTATCGAGTTCCTCGTTACGCCCACCAAGCCCCCAACGGCCATGCCGAAATCCTGCGCGTAACCTTCTGCTGAGCAATTGCTGATAGTTGTTTCAAATATGTCTCCAGCCAACATGCCAACGCCTCGACTACCGCAGACATCGGCGGCTTTCAAATGAAGGTTTTGGATTTTTCCCCCCTTGCCTATCGCGCCAAAAAGCCCGCAATACGAACGGTTAGTATCGTTGATATACAAGTTCTTGATGGTATGCCCGTTCCCATCGAACACACCGGTAAAACGAGTGGATGGCGCCATGCGAGGCGGATCATAATAGTATCTCCCTTTCCAGAATTGCACCAGTGTGTGGGAGGTCTTTTAGGAGGCTGCCAAGGAACATATTCTCCCGCAATAGGCGTAAACCCCTTGTCTTCATTCCAGGTCTTGGATCCCGACGCATCAATATCCGCGCTCAGCAGGTAATGCCCGTTTAAGGGATACTCCGGAGTCTGTCCAATCTTTTGCAACTCAACCAAGTTTTTTATGGGGATGGTAGCCGATGTGGTCTCAGTTTCCGCAGCAAAAGCAGTAAGCGACATCAATGTCCAAAAGAACACCTGGAAAAAACGGGACATGGAAATATTCATGATTTTTCTTTCAGGACGATTTGGAAGTGGACTGAAAAAATCGGCTAATCGGGGTTCACTTTTAATGTAGTGTAATGTGGTTTGAAGAAACAACTGGCCTTCGGCCAGAGGAAGTACGGGCCGAATTTGTTCGAGTGGCGGGGTTCGCCTTCGGCGGCTTTTCCGGCATCCATCAGTTTCAGGTTCTCGCCGTCGCGTTGGAACAGTCCTTTAGCCAATGATTTATCGGTCAGTTCATGTGTTAATAATTTATAGGTTAGTTTTGCTATCCTGGTGCCCAACGCTTTGGCGAGTTTGGAGGTCGTGAGTTTGTCGTACTCGTTGGCGGAGTCGTCGTCTTTCTGATCGTCCGCTTCCTCCACCTTTTCCGCCGACAAGCGCACCTGTTCCAGGCGTTGTGCTTCTGCGTAGGCGTCGTGGTAGAGTTCCGCCTCCTGCTCCCGCTGAATGTAAACGCCCATCTCGTTGTTGTTCACCAGGCTGAAGTCGTACGGGTTCATCGACGTGATGATGGCGAAAATATTGCCGCCGTGCAAAGACAACTCCAACACCAAAGCATTACTACGACAATGAAGTACGCACAAATAGGCCTCGAACAAGCCA
>DNPO01000111.1 GCA_003501375.1 Candidatus Sumerlaeota bacterium
CGGTTCGGGCGCGGGACAGGGCTTTGGTGTTGAGTCTTTTGATGCACTACGTCCGTCCCAATATTGATTATCAGGAAAGTAAGACGGAGGAAGATCGCGAGCGGGCACGTGCGCAGATTGAGAACAATCCGCCCAAACTGGTGGTGAACAAGGGCGAGTTGCTGGCGCACAAGGGAGATGCGGTTTCACGAGAAAAACTTGATCAAATTGATATGATGTACAGCGCGTTTCGTGGCACGCTTTTTCTGCGTTTTCTGGTAATTGCCGCTTATGCATCGTTGTTGTGTGGCTTGGTCATGCAGTATATGCGCAGTTTTCGCAAGGATATTCTTTTTTCCACAGCCAACGTGTTTTTGGTCGCATTACCCGTATTGTTAGCGTTGGTGATGGGACGTCTTTCGTTGGAATTGGTGAATTTTCCCCGCATGCCCGAGGCATCGGGGTACTTGTTTCCGGCTGCGTTGATCGGCATGCTGACGGTTATTTTATTGGATGCCCGCACGGGAATTTTGCTGGTGACGCTGGGCAGTTTAGCTTTCAGCGTGGCAACGGAATTAGATTTTAAAGTATTCCTCACCTCGCTGCTGGGCGGTTACACTGCGGTGGGTATTTTGACCGGTGCCAAGGAGCGGCGCGAGGTACTGATTGCCGGTTGTATCGTGGGCGTGATCAATGCTGTGGTCATGTTGCTCATCAATTTAATCGACGATCCGACCGATCCCAAATATTTCCTTCTCATTTGGGGGTTGGCAAACGGGATAATGTGCGGGGTGCTGGCCATGCCCGCGTTGGTGTTGTTTGAACAGATGCCTGGGGTGGTCACGGATATTCGTTTGCTGGAATTGACCGGGTTGGATCATCCGCTGATCAAACTGCTGGAGGAAAAAGCGCCAGGATCGTATCAGCATTCGCTCAATGTAACCAAACTGGCAGAGGCTGCGGCCAAGGCGATTGGTGCCAATTACCTGCTGGTGCGCGCGGGGGCATATTTCCACGATGTGGGGAAAATCCTGAAGCCCAAGTACTTCAGCGAGAATCAGATTTCGCTCGATGATAAGAGTTTGCATAGCAAAATTTCCCCCTACATGAGTGCGATGATTATCAAGAATCACGTGAAGGCCGGTATTGAGTTGGCGAAACAATACCATCTCCCGGAAAAGGTACTGGCCTTCATCCCGGAGCACCAAGGCACCACGATGATTACTTACTTTTATCATCAGGCGCAGAAGCGGTTTGAAAATTCGCAAAGCACGGACCCTGTACGGGAATTAGATTTCCGCTATCCCGGGCCAAAACCGCAATCGATTGAGACGGCTATTGTGATGCTGGCAGATACGGCAGAAGCCACGGTTACGAGTCGGTTTACCTCACTCACGGTGAACGAATATGAGTTGCAGGCGACCATCAAAAAAACGGTGGCTGATAAGTTTAATGACGGGCAGTTCGACGAGTGCGATCTGACCCTGCGCGATTTGCACTTGATTCGCGAGTCTTTTGTGAAGACTCTGTTGGCCCGTTTCCACCATCGTGTGGCCTATCCCACCTCCACGCCTGCCGCTCCGGTGGGGACTGTTCCGATGCGGCGTGACCGCTCCGAACGTCCGGCGGCGTAACCCAAAACATTGGATAAGTTGTCCAATAAAAAAATGAAACACTGAAAGGTAAGACATTTCCGATGATTATTGTTATGGAACCCGGCGCCCCCCAAGAGCGCTTCGAAGCCGTTTGCCACCGCGTGGAAGCACTCGGTTATCGTGCCTACCCCATCGTGGGGGTGGAACGCACCGTGGTAGCGTGCGTGGGACACGAGGACAAATCACCACTTCAGCCGTTGGAAAGCATGGCGGGCGTTGAAGCCGTAATCCCGATTCTCAAGCCCTATAAATTGGTTAGCCGGGAATGGAAGAAAGAACGCAGCGTACTCGATGTTGCTGGTATAAAAGTGGGCGGGCCGGAATTGGTCGTTATGGCTGGCCCGTGCTCGGTCGAAACTGAAGAGTCTGTGTTGGAAGTTGCGCGCGCGGTCAAGGCGGATGGCGCTCAATTTTTGCGCGGTGGTGCTTTTAAACCACGCACGTCACCCTATGCGTTTCAGGGATTGGGCGAGGACGGTTTGAAGATTTTGCGCGCTGCCGCAGACGAAACCGGTTTGAAAATTGTGACCGAGTTGGTTAGCCCTGCAGATACCGATTTGGTGTGCCAGTATACCGATATGATCCAGATTGGCGCGCGTAACGTGCAGAACTTTGCGCTGCTTCGTTGCGCAGGCGCGTCAGGCAAACCTGTGTTGCTTAAACGTGGTATGGCTACCACTATCGAGGAATATTTGATGGCGGCGGAGTACCTGATGGCCGAGGGTAACCCCAATGTCATCCTGTGCGAGCGCGGCATCCGCACGTTTGAAACCAGCACGCGTTTCACGCTCGATCTGAATGCCATTCCGGTCATTCGCAGCCGCACGCACTTGCCGGTGATTGTGGACCCAAGCCACGGCACGGGCCATTGGCAGTATGTGGCAGCCATGAGCAAGGCGGATATTGCCGCAGGTGCTGATGGATTGGCGATTGAGGTGCATCAAGACCCCGCGAATGCGTCCTCCGATGGCGGACAGTCGCTCAAACCGGCCAAGTTCACCGCTCTGATGGATGAGTTGCGCCGTGTGGCGGCTGCGGTGGATCGCACGCTGCCAGCAAAGCAGGGGTGATGCAAAAAGGGATGAATTAAACGTAAAAACCGGACAGATTTGTCCTAACCAACGGTCTGTCCGGTTTGTTTGCGTTGAGCATTTTATCAGTAAATTTCGTTTATTTTGCCCAAAATGCTTGACTTTACGGTTCCATCCGCCAGAATGGCCCGAGCGGCTTTTTTGAGCCTGGAAAGGATACGGTTGGTTGATTCGCATACTCCCCCGCTACCTCCTGCGTGAAACGTTGATCCCAACGGCGTTGTCTTTCGTCACGCTCACCTTTATCCTGCTCATCCAGGTGCTTTTTACGCACTCGGACGAGTTTGCCGGTGCATTCTCCTTTGGTCTGCTCGTTGAGTTGGCCAGTTACTTCGTTCCCTCCCTGTGGATTTTGGTACTTCCGGTATCGGTGCTAATCGGCGTATTGCTGGGTGTGGGGCGCATGACAGTGGACAACGAAATCAAGGCAATGCGCACGCATGGTGTCAATATGCTGGGTATCTTTTTGCCCACGCTGGTGGTGGGTGCGCTGCTTGCCCTTGCCTCTTTGTATAACAATTTGTGTTTTGCGCCTGCGATGCAGGCAAAGTTTTATAGTGTGATTGACTCGATACAGTCTGAACTGTTGCATTCGTTGGAACCCGGTCGTTTTGAAGATCGGTTTCACACCAAAGACACCTCTTTTACCATGTATTTCGATAAGAAAAATCAGGAGACGGGCGAAATGCAGGACGTGTACCTCTCTATTGAGGGAGCACCCAAGGGGGTGACTAACAACCCTCTGACTGGACAGAAGAAAGACAAAGCAACGGGAGCGGTTACACAGAAAAAAGATGATGACACCTCTGCGACAGCACCCATGCGGACGCTGGTGTTGGCTTCCACCGGAAGGATGATTACGGAGGAGACCACTTCTGACACCGTTTCTGGCAAAAAGTCCAATAACGACATTGTCAAGTTGGTATTGCACAATGGCACCATTCATGCAACGCGTGGGCGCGAGGATCCGCGTTATACGGTGGCCAAGTTTGAGACATTGACGCAATTGCTGGACACGAAGTCAGATCGCAAACCGGACGACATGGTCGAGGCGATGACTCTCAAACAACTGCGTGTCGCCATGCACAAGGCCAAAGCGGATATGGCGACGATGAGTGATGAGGATAAGGCTGCGCTAAAGAAAAAACGGCGTAATCCTGCGGGGTCTATTCAAGCAGAATTGGACAAGCGCATTTCATTTTCTCTGGCAACCTTCTGTTTTGTTTTGATTGGGCTGCCCCTGGCGATCTACGTAAAACCGTCCGGCAAGGCTTCTGGCATTGGTATTGCATTTGGACTGATCATGGCTTACTATGGCTTCATGCATTACGGTGTTGTTCTTACCCGACAAACTGTAGTGGGGCACAGCCTGACTTTTGGTATTTTTATGACTTTTCTTCCGAACATCATACTCGCCTTTCTGGGCCTGTTTATGATGCGAGCCACAATACGGCGGTAACCTATGAATAAACACACGACTCAGCAGTATTCCCCACGTCACCGGTCCGCTAATCGGTTGGCACTTTCTTTTATTCTCGCGCTTCTTTTGCTCTGCACCGCAATATTGCAGGCTGAAGAAGCAACTACCGCCCGACGCGCAGCGACGGATGATTTGGTGGTGGACCCTGGTTTTGCTCAGGACTTATCAGGCGATTCAGTACATGCCGCGTCTACCACGCGCAAGCGTGAAAACAAAGGGACAAAGAATTTTGCGGGTGTTGCCGAGGTGGCTGAAAAAATTATCATAAAGACGTTTACTGGCGGGTTTTATTATAGTTTGGAAGACGATGTGGTGTATGCGTCGCAGCGTACCGAGATCAAATATGGGAGCATGAAGATCACGGCGGATTCGTTCCGCCTAGATCAAAAATTGCTTCACGTCGAGGCTTCTGGAAATATTTTGGTGGAAGGCCCGGGCACGCGGGTGGACGCCGACCAGTGTTTCTTCGATTTCAAGAACTATGAAGGTGTGCTGTACGGTGCCAAGGGATACCAGGGGCCGCTGTATTTCCAGCACAATCCCAAGGAAACCAAGGCTGATGCAACATTCCGTGTGGTCAGCCGAAATGAAGTGCAGGTGCGTGGCGGGATGATTACCGCTTGTGATTTGGCTGTACCGCACTACTACGTTACCGGGCGTGAAATCGTTATTTACCCCAACGATCGTGTGCTGTTGCGCGGGGCGACGGTGTACGTCAACAGTATTCCAGTGGCTTACCTCCCCGCTTATACCCGTTCTTTGACCGAAAGTTCGCCCTGGACTTTCTGGGCGGGCAGTCACAGTGATCTTGGCGCTTGGGCGCGGGTGGGTTATACCTACCAGCATGAGCGTTGGGAACCATCCAGTACGAACGATGAACTGGACGAAGAAGTGTCACGCGGAAAGCTCACGCTCTTTGGTCACGTCTTTTTTAAGCGCGGGCCGGGCGGTGGTTTTCAGTATGACTACCGTTTGAATCGCGGACGGGATGAAGGTCGTGCAGATGTGTTCTATTTCGACGATAGCGATGTTAAAGTTAAGTCCACCGCGTCGTACGAAAAGTATTATCAGGTCAAAGAAAATGATGTGTTGCAAAATTCCTACCGCCAGCGCTCTACCGAACACTATAGCCCGGAGACGGAATTGCAGCGCTTTAATGCAACAATTCAGCACCGCACTAAAATGTCGGACGACGCCTATTTGTTAGCGGATGTAGATTGGGTAAGCGATCCAGACCTGCACCGTGAAGTTTTGGATGATTTTGCCAGTAATGAACGGCAGCGAGTGGTTGAGCGCGATATGCGCCTTTCGGCTCTTTGGACAAGTGAGCAACTGGCCAGCCACCTGACGTTGGAAATCAAGGATCGAATTAGTCGGGATCGTGTGACGAACTACGCGAATCCAGCGGACGCATTGCGCGACTATGATAACCAGCCGGACCTTGCCGTGGCAGACCGCACGGACAAGGGAATTCCCACCGACCGGTGGGGACGCGTCACCGAGCGTGTTGCGGGTGAAGTGGCCACGCCTTGGGTGCCGTTGTATAATCTGCCATTGCACGGGCGATCCGAATTGCAAATGTATAACGCTCTGGACAAGGGGCTGAACTCGCTCTCCACCAAGGACGATGCTTATGTACAGGGAGCCAATTGGTATAATGCTCTCATGTCCAATACGCGTATAAATGATCGTACCACTTGGATTAACCAACTAGGCTTGGGCGTTGGTGCCGCTTATCGCGATGATAAAACGTTTGGCTATCTGAACGAGAGTGATTTTAGCGGGAATTATGACTTGGTTCCCAACGAAAGCATGGGCGGGCTGACTTTCACCGACCCTGAGACTTTCTACATCGGGAAGAAAAAATTTAGTTTGAAGGACGTGAATGATACATACTTCTATGGCGATTATCGCACAAAGTGGCAAGCACGCTTGAGCCAGGCGTTGACGGCGAATTTGGAATACCGCTATCGCGCCACGACCGACAACTATCTGGGTGATTGGTATGCCAAGATGGGTAATCGCTCTGCACAGGATGATTTGTACTACTTCCCGTTGCGAGAAAACAATGTTCGCACATCGTTGGACTATGCGTTTGCTCAGCCGAACCTGACAACGTCCTTCTTTGCCTATCGCAATCTGATGAACGAGTCCGACTTGTACCCGAATGAATTGGTGGGTTTGTATGGGAATACGACCACGTGGGCCAATCAGCCCTCGACGTTGAAACTCGCGGGATCGCTTTTCTTTACCGAACGCCAGATTTATGCGCCAAGCGACTCAGAATCTTACATCAATTCTGCGCCTGGGGCGTCGGCCTCGATGAATTACTCGCCTACGGGGGCACCGTGGTGGTTGTCGCTGAAGGGGAACTACAGCGATCAGTCGAGCAAAAAAATCGGAGATTCGACTTACAGCCATTATGTAATCGAAGGCAGTCCCTATAGTATTTCCACGGGGATTGGCGGGAAAATCGGTCCGAAATATACCGCAAATTTGACCACGACGTGGCGGTCGGAGTACAGTTCCTTCCAGTCGGTGAAATTGGCGCTGGACCGAGACCTGCACGATGCCTTGCTGACCTGCGTGTTGTCTTTCAAGCAAGATTCTTACACCACCGATACGGGAACGCGTAGCATGTCCGATGTGTTTAGCAATTTTGACTTCCGTTTTGGCGTTCGTCCCAAGATGCCCGGTGACCGGAAACTGACGGGAACCAAAGATATCAAGGTGATTCAGGACTCTGTTGTTGATCCGCAGACGACAGCAAGCAGTGCGCAATAACGTTTCAATAGACGTTACGATTGGGAATATGCAGCCATGATGATTGAAGTCAGAGACCTGACGAAGAAATACGGGGAAACCCTTGCGGTCGACGGTGTTACCTTCGGTGTTCCGCAAGGTGAGATTCTGGGACTGCTGGGGCCGAATGGTGCCGGCAAGTCCACCACCATGCGTATTCTCACCGGTTATATGCCTCCCAGTAGTGGTTCAGCGCGTATCGCAGGTTACGATGTGGTACAGGATTCCCGAATGGCCCGTGCAGTTACCGGATACTTACCGGAAAGCGCGCCCGTTTACGGTGAGATGACCGTACGAGATTACGTGCGTTTTTTTGCCGAGGCTAAGGGGTTGAGCGGGGTGGAGCGTGATCGGGCGGCGGATGTCGCTATTGGCGAAGCGTCTCTTTCACATGTGGCGCGGCGCTTGTTGATGAATTTATCCAAGGGGTATCGCCAACGTGCAGGTCTGGCGCAGGCGATTGTGGGCAATCCCAAGGTGCTAATTCTGGATGAGCCGACGGTGGGATTGGACCCAACGCAAATTCGCGAGGTGCGCGATTTGATCCGCGCGATGGCGGACAAGCGCACGGTTATTCTCAGCACGCATATTTTGCCGGAAGTCAGCCTGACCTGTTCCCGTGTGGTCATTATCAACCAAGGGCGCGTGGTGGCAAGCGGTACTCCAGAAAATATTCACAGCATCGCCTCTGGTGGAACCAATGCTTTGTTGCTGACGGTGCGCGGTAAAGAAGAAGCGGTCAAGGACTTATTTAATAAGGTTAAAGGAGTGATTGCGGTCACTTGTCTGACCACGCCGCCACGCAGTGAGACACACCTGCAGGAAGTTCCGATTCTGGAATGGGAAGTGAAGTTGGAGAAAAAACTGGACCTGCGCGCGGAATTAGCTCGTGCGGTGGTGGAAGCCCGATTTGATTTGCTGGAAATTCGTTCAACACGCCTGAGTTTGGAAGATGTATTCATTCAGACGATTGCAGGCGAAAAAGAATAAACGCTCGCGCAACTTTTGCGCAAGATGTATCGGTTATTCGGTTATTTTATGCGCAACACGCGCCGACATAAAAGGACATAAGGGATTGCAAGGACATAAAGGACAGCAACATGGAAGCGTATTTGTTGTCCTTTATGTCCTTGCAATCCCTTATGTCCTTATTCTTTTAAGGGCGGCATGCTGTTTGCTGTTTCCCTTGTAGAGTTCCTGCTGGAGGAAGGGGAACCTGCGAGTTGTGAACAGGAGGAAAGATGATGCGAAATAGCATGCGAATGGCGTTGGTAACACTGGCTGCAGCGGGCTTGATGGGTGCTTCGGGATTTGCGGAGACGGCAACTACTACGACGAAAACGGTAAAAAACAGTGTTCAGCAAATGCCATCGGCCCCACCGGATGATTTTAATGGCCCAGATGACCTTGGTGGCGGCCCGGGCGATTTCGGTGGCGATGATAATGGCATGGGCGGTCCTCCTCCCAGCAATGAAGCGGGTGGCCCCGGTGGCCAGAGCAGTTCACAAAAGAGCGGAAAGAAAACAGCCAATAGTTCCAATAACCGACAAGGTGGTGGCCCAGGCGGGATGATGGGTGGCCCTGGCGGGCCGGGAGGCCAAGGTGGTCCCGGTGGGCAAGGTGGCCCCGGTGGTGGACCGGGCGGGCCTGGGGGAAATGCCCAATCCTACAACGTGAGCGGTGCGTACTCCTTGACGGATGGATCGTCCAAGACGGAAACGGACAAGACCTTTACTTCCGATAAGCAGGACGTGTCCGCGATTTATGTCGCGAATAAAAATAGCAAATTGACGCTGATTAACCCGACGATTAAAACGACGGGCAATACCTCGTCGCAGGATGGCAGCAGTTTTGCTGGTTTGAACGCGGGTATTCTTGCCTCCAAGGGCGGTAGCATCACGGCGACCAGCGGAACCATTTACACCACGGGTACGGGAGCGAATGCGGCGTTTGCCTACGGTGCGGGTGCAACTCTTAACCTGAGCAATATGACCATCAAGGCCATGTCTGGCGGAGGGCATGCCGTTATGACCAGTGGTGGCGGTACGATTGTGGCGAAGAATTTGGACCTTTATACGGCGCGTGAACACGGCGCTCCTTATGCGACGGATCGCGGCGGCGGTACGATTGATGTTACAGGCGGAACACTCGTGGCAGATGGTCAGGATTCGCCGTGCTTGTATTCGACTGGTCTGATTAAAGTGAACGGCGGCAAAATGCGGGCAACCATTTCGGAAGGCGCGGTGATTGAGGGCAAAAACACCATCGAGTTGACCGATGTAGACTTGACTGGCTGCGCGAAGTGTGGCGCGATGATTTACCAGAGTTTTTC
>DNPO01000414.1:0-3237 GCA_003501375.1 Candidatus Sumerlaeota bacterium
AAAGAAAAGAAGACTGTTACCTTGACTTTTCTCTCGGACTTTGGGTACATTCAGGAATGTCTCAGTGCATAGGATAATGAAAAGAATAAGATGGGTTTTTCTCTGCCGGGTCAAGGCAAGGCGGTACCACCTCAAGTTTTGTCCCGTCGGTCAGAAAGGTTGTTGCCATGCGTCTTCGATTTTTGCCCGCTTCTGATGCCACGGTTGGTTCCAATACGCTTTTCGAATTCGATGGCTTTTCGTTTCTCATTGATTGCGGATTGTATCGGGGAATGCGTGGAGAAGCGCATATACTCAATACCACCTGCGAATTTGATCCAGCGCATATTCATGCAGCGTTGTTGACCCGCGCCACCCCACCCAGTGTGGGCAATTTCCCGCGTCTGATTAAAAAGGGGTTTGCCGGCAGTGTCTATGCCACCCCCCCCACCGCCGACCAGTGTAACGCGATTTTTCGCGATCTGGCGCTCACCTTTGCGGAGGAAACCAACTGGCTGCCTAATGGCAATGGAATCCCAGCACCGCTTTACACAACAGAGGAGGCGGAAACGGCGCTGAATCACATCACCAGTGTTAATTTCCACCGTCCTTTTCACCTGTTGCGCAATTTGCGGTGCACATTTTATCAAGCGGGCGGAATGCTGGGCGCGTCGCTAGTTGCGCTGGACGCACACACCGCAGAGGGCGAAAAACGCATTGTTTTTGCAAACCATATAGGCTGCGTGGAACATCCGATTTTGCACTCGCCCGAATTAACACCCAACGCCAGCATTCTCGTGTTGCAAACCGGTCCGCTGTCGACTGAAACGCCATACAGTGCGGAAGCAGAAAAACGGTTGGTGGAAACATTGCGCCAGGCGGTGGAACGTGGGGGAAAAATTCTTATCCCCGGCGATATTTTGGGCAATGCGCTTCCGGTAATTCTTGCGCTCAAGCGGCACAAAGATGATCCGCTTTTTGCGCAACTGCCCATTCGTTCGGATTCCAGTTTTACCGAAAATGCCGCCGAAGCGTTGCGGCGGCACCACGGCATGATCACGCCTGAAGCGCGCGCGCATTTACTGGCGGAAGAAGACCCGTTTGGTTTTGCCAGCATTCAGTATCTGCGTGGCAAACACCACGTTAAAAATATTCTGAGCCAACCCGGCCCAGCATTATTGATAGCCCCCTTTGAGGATTGTGAAACCGGCCCGGCGCTTGGGCACTTGGCGGAATTTTTGCAGGACGAACGCAATCTCCTGTTTCTCTCGCCCGATGCCCCCTGTACCCTGGCGGGGAAATTGCTATCGGGACAAAAGGAAGTGGAGGCGGGTGGGCAACACCTCCACGTCACCGCTGAAGTCGTTCCGTTGCACCAGCAGTCAGCCCCCCCGGATCAAATCATCAATTACATAACGCTTTTGCACAGTTCCGGCCCGGCGTTGGAGGGTATTTTTTTGCTTCCCGATTCCGTGGAATCAGGTGAATTGTTGTCCGCCGCCATTGAGCAAGAAACCGGGATTAAACCGTACATCCCCGATGGCGGCATGGAGTATGAGTGGTGAGGAATGTCGGAATGGGCGCTTGGGGGTGCAGCATCAATGCCGTAAAAAAATGGCTTAACTAATCGATTTCCAAACACTCCGGCGCTTCAAGAATTTTGCGCAATTCGGTGAGGAATTTGGTAGCGAGCACGCCGTCAATCAAGCGATGGTCACTGGACAGCCAGAAAGTCATTCGCAGCATCGGTTTGATTTCACCATTGACCACACGGGCTTCCTCGTGTGGCTTACCGATGGCCAGGATGGCGGACTCGGGGGGGTTGATGATTGCAATGAATTCTTCAATATCCGTCGCGGTTAGGTTGCTGATGCCGAAGGTGCTTTTTCCCGCGTTCTGGGTTTGTCCGGCACGCGCCTTCTGAATGATGACTTTTGTTTCAGCGGCTAACTCGGACAGAGTTTTCTTTTCCACTTCCATCGCAACCGGCACGCGCAATCCATCTTCCACGGCAACGGCAATGCTGATGTTGGCGGAGGCAAGGGTGAGTGCTTTGCCATCTACCATTTGCGAACGGAACGCGGGATATTTCATGAGCAAACGCGCACAAGCGCGCACCAACAGGTCGTTGAGCGAGGCTTTGCAAATGCGCTTTTGCCGCTGATAAGCGTCCAGCAACGGTTCAGCGTTGATCTCTGTCTTCATATAAAAATGCGGCGCGGTTTGCTTGGAGTACCATAGGTTGCGCGCAATGGCGCTGCGCATGGGGGACAGAGGTGCGAGTGTTGCATCTTCAGGAATCGGAAGACGGGGAATGCCGAGAGTTTCAGCCGGGGAATTGCATGCGGTCGCTGCGGCAGGTAATGCGTTGCCCAGGGTGCAGGCGACCGATCCGGTGCGAACGAGCGCTCCCTCTGTCAGTGCGAGCGATTGCACTGTTCCCGCTACCTCAGATTCTACCACAAAGGCGGCTTTGTCGGTTTCGAGTTCAAACAGAGGCGTACCCATGTCGACGATATCGCCGGGTTTTACCAGCCAGCGAAACAGGGTAACGTGCTGCATTCCGCTGGACAGTTCGGGAATGCGGACTACTTGGGCGTCGGGGGTTTCAGTATTCATCCGGTGGCGTCCGTGCAAATGGGATGGTGTTGTGTCTCTTTCAAAGAAAGACGACAATGCTTAGATGATATTCAACGCTGCCTGAAAAGCGAGTTCATAACCCTTTGCACCAAAACCGCTAATCTGCCCCACGGCAACCGGTGCGATAAACGAGTGGTGCCGAATGGGTTCGCGTTTGTAGACGTTGGTCAGGTGAACTTCAATGGTTGGGATGTCTACGCCGGCAATGGCATCGGCCAGCGCCAAACTCGTGTGGGTGAATGCGCCGGGATTGAAAATAATAGCTGCGACGTTGCCGCGCGCCGAGTGAATGCGGTCGATGAGTGCGCCTTCAAAATTACTTTGGAAGGTTTCAAGCAGCACGCCATTTTCAGATGCCAGCGTTTTCAGCGAAACTTCAATATCGGCCAGCGTGGTGGAACCGTATTTTTCCGGTTCGCGTGTGCCAAGCAGGTTAAGGTTGGGGCCGTTCAGCAGGAGGATGACGGGGAGTTTTTTCATGATGAGAGACTTTCGTTTTATAAGCCTTATAGTGCTTGTAGGCTTATGCAACCTCGGATATTATTCGCAGCCCATGCCGTGCAGCACATCAGCGATAATCTGCGGAGGCACATCGTTGCGGATGGTGACTTCGCCAAT
>DNPO01000414.1:3564-4985 GCA_003501375.1 Candidatus Sumerlaeota bacterium
CGTTCCAACACCGCTTCGGCGGTGAGATGGCCAGGCAGTTGCGTGGGCAATTGAGAGCGCTCAATAAGCGCCGTGATACGCTGCACCGTGCGGGCATCGCACAGATTCATGCGATGCGAAATTTCGGCAGCGGCAACCATACCCACGGCAACGCCTTCGCCGTGGCGAATGGAGCCGTAATCGCCCAGTGCCTCCACCGCATGCCCCACCGTGTGCCCAAAGTTGAGAATCGCGCGCAAGCCACCTTCGCGCTCGTCTTTAGAAACAACTTCCGACTTGATTTGGCACGAACCCGCCACCACTTGTTCCAACGTACGCGTATCGAGCGCAAAAATTGCGTCGAGATGGTCTTCCAGGTAGCCGAAATAGCCCGAGTCGCGAATAACCCCGTGCTTGATGACTTCGGCAAAACCGCTGCGAAATTCTTCCACGGGCAGCGTGTGCAACGTTGCGGTGTTGATGCAGACAAGACGTGGTTGCCAGAATGCGCCGATCACATTTTTAGCGCGGGGGTGATTCACGCCGGTTTTTCCCCCAACGCTGGAGTCCACCATCGAAAGCAGCGTCGTGGGAATTTGCACAAAGTCAATGCCACGCATGTAGCAAGCGGCGGCAAACCCGGTAATGTCGCCCACCACCCCTCCGCCCAGTGCTGCCAGAGCAGATTGGCGCGTGCAGGCGTGGTCGATCAAAAAGTCCCAGATGGTATCCACCACACGGGTATTTTTGGCTGTTTCGCCGTCCGGGATTTCTACGGTGTCCACACGAAGCCCGGCAGATTCCAACAGAGCAATTGTAGAGGCTGCATAGTGACCACCCACAGTAGCATTGGTGATGAGTACCAGGCGGTCACAACCGGGCAAGGCCTGATGGATGCGATTCGCCATTTCTGCCGTGAGCGTTTCGTTGATCAAAATGGGATAGGAGCGGTCGCCGAGACCGACAGTGATTTCTTTCATAGGGAGCAAAAGCGGGACCAGGGCGCGTCCGACTCCTTCGCGCAATTCCCGCGTGCGCTATTAAAGAATTTCAGGCGGGGGTTGTCAAGAGCCTTGAGTATTTTGCTCTTCCCCCACTTGCCTCAGGGGTTGGTAGATGTTTCCTTACTTAATCTTCCCGGAAAAACCCACCGAAAACAGTTGAAGCCTCCATTTTCGTTTTGTAGAATAACCTCTTTGTATCCCCTTGCTGGGAGTCGGGGAGGATTTTACCTGCGCGGAATGAGGGTTGCACATGACTACGATGACTGGTGCCGAAATTGTAATGGATGCGCTGATTCAGGAAGGGGTCGAAATTTTCTTCGGCTTCCCTGGTGGCGCAGTTCTTGACCTTTTTAATGCGTTAAATCGTCCGGGCATGCCCCGCTTTGTCCTCACCCGGCATGAACAGGGCGCAGGCCACATGGCCGATGGCTATGCCCG
>DNPO01000399.1 GCA_003501375.1 Candidatus Sumerlaeota bacterium
TGCTGACGTTCTTCCACGCGGAGAAATTGCTTGAGTCCTGCGGCTTCACCGGGGAAAATGAGCGCAACCAAAACATCGCACTGAGCGCGGGCGTCGCGGAGAAAACGGACAGTGCCCGCATGGATCAGTGGGTACGCACCAACGGCAATTCCTATTTTTTTCCCCGAGTCCACATGGGATTCGAGCAGGTCGAGTAATTCAGGAGCGGTGAGAAGGGGCATGGGTAAGGGCGTGTCTGGCCTGTCGTGAAGAATTATTTGCTTTCGGGAGTTGCTACTACTTCTACCGGCTTTTCGTCGGCTTCGTACGGTTCAAACGAAATCGCTTCATTTGCCGGGTACGGTTCCAAGGCGGTTTCTTGCTTGGTCACTGCGGCGCGGTTTTTCACTTGTGTCTTCGTCAGTTGCACGGACTCAAACTTCAGATCAATGCCCGATACTTGGCTGATGCCCAAACCGGTCTGGAGCGCTTCGCGAATGCGATCCAGCAATTGAATCTGGAGATTGTCCAGCGGCCCGGCGCTGGTGATCCAGACGCAGGCGTC
This sequence comes from Candidatus Sumerlaeota bacterium, assembly GCA_003501375.1. Lineage (GTDB taxonomy): Bacteria > Sumerlaeota > Sumerlaeia > UBA8349 > UBA8349 > UBA8349. Next base: position 545 of record DNPO01000399.1, read on the forward strand.
GATGGCAACGGCCCCGCTTGGTGCACGAGAATCGATCCGTACATTTTTGACAAAGGGGAGGAGGAGCAGGTCATCGTGGATGAAACGGTTGATGGCTGCTTCCTTGATTTTGAGCGGGTTCCCACTGGTGCTTTTGAGGGACAGTACGCGGGAACTGCCTGTGAAGAGATTCCACAAATGCATGGCCCAGAGGGAAAGTGGCAGGATGGCAACCAAGAACCACCACGCGCCAATGGTGATCGGGCTATTGAATATGGTAAGTTTGGCTTCCACGTACATTTGCGCTTGCGATGCATTCCAGAAGCGTTCCAGCACGAAGCGAACAAATTGCACGGCTCCAATGCCAAGAAGTACCACGGGGCACAAAATGGAAACGAGACGATGGATAATGTTCATGCGCGACCTCCTGGAAACAGGGATGAGAGATGAAGCAGGATTCCAATCTTCACCCCCCTGTCCTTCATTTTACTCTTGACCTGGAAATGCTTGATCGGGACGCACGGGGCCTTCGTTCTCTTCGGTTTCCGGCATGATGATGTTCTTGACGCGAACGTTGATCTTGTCCACGTTCAACGCGCCGGTAAGCGATTCAACTTCGTCCTTGATCAGGACTTGAAGTTTGTGTGCAGCATCGTAAACCACCGTGCCATACACCATGTTTACGTCTACGTCGATTTCGACATGGCCAGTAGTTTCGTCAGTACGAACGGCGACACCTTTGCGGGAACTGTCCTTGCCACCGAGCAATTCGGTCAGGCGGAAGGAGGAACCGGCTACCACAACGCCTTCCACCTTGGAGGCAGCGCGTGCAGCGATCGTGGTGATGACATCGTCTCCGATTTCGATACGTCCCAGGCTGAGGGCGTTGGATTCCTCACGGGAAAGGGGGCTATGAACGTTTTTTTCTTTGGTGCTCATGGGGGTGCGCTCCTTGCTTACTGGTAATGGTCGGCGATGAAACTGGTACCGAATTTGCCTGAACGAAATACTGCATTATCCATCACTTTACGATGGAAGGGAATAGTTGTTTTTACTCCCTCAATTACATACTCATCCAATGCGCGTTTCATGCGTTCAATCGCTTCATCGCGCGTGTTGCCTCGAACGATCAACTTGGCGATCATCGAGTCATAATAGGGGGAAATCACATACTCGGCATAGGCATGGCTATCAACGCGCACACCCGGCCCGCCGGGGACATGGTAAGTCGTCAACATCCCCGGGCAGGGCATGAAGTTGTGTTCGGGGTCTTCCGCGTTGATGCGGCACTCAATGGCGTGGCCCTCGAAGCGAACTTCTTCCTGCGTGACACTCAGGGGGAAGCCTGCTGCAATACGGATTTGTTCCTTAACGATATCAATGTTGGTAATCGTCTCGGTGACCGGGTGCTCCACCTGAATGCGCGTGTTCATTTCCATGAAGTAGAAATCGCCACGCTCGTCCAGCAAAAACTCCACCGTTCCCGCGCCAATATAGCCCGCCGCTTTACAGGCGTCCACGGCGGCGGAACCCATGCGTTTGCGCAGTTCGGGTGTCATGACGGGACAAGGGGATTCTTCAATCAACTTCTGGTGACGGCGCTGCACGGAACAATCACGCTCGCCCAAATGGATGACGTTGCCGTGTGAATCGCCCATGACCTGAATTTCCACGTGACGCGGATTGACCAAGTATTTTTCGATGTAGACAGCGTCGTTGCCGAATGCCCCAGCCGCTTCGGCCTGAGCCGTTACCACACCGGTGCGGAATTCATTTTCGTTATTGGCGATACGCATACCGCGTCCGCCACCACCCGCCACTGCTTTGATGATAACGGGATAGCCGATTTTCTTGGAAGCAAATTCCACTGCGGCATCAATGTCTGTGATGACGCCTTCGATACCAGGGACGACGGGAACACCCGCCTTGATCATGGTGCTTTTCGCCTCGGCCTTGTCGCCCATCTGATCAATCAGTTGGGGTGTGGGGCCAATAAACTTGATTTTGCACTCCGCACAGATATGCGCGAAGGTGGAATTTTCTGCCAAAAAGCCATAACCGGGGTGAATGGCATCGGAACCGGTGATTTCGGCAGCGGAAATGATATTGGGAATGTTCAGGTAGGAATCGCGACTGGGTGCGGGGCCAATGCAAATATGCTCGTCGGCAAATCGCACATGCAGTGAATTCACGTCGGGGGTGCTATAGACCGCGACGGTACGGATACCCAGTTCGCGGCAGGCACGAATGATACGCAAGGCGACTTCGCCACGGTTGGCTATCAGGATTTTGTTGAAAAGCGGTTTCTTAGAAGATGGCATGCTTCAATTCCGGCGTTGTTAAGATGCGCTGGCACGTGACCAGCGGACAAATCATTCCTGTGCATCAGACCACTTGAACCATTTCAGCCGCTTGTCAATCGGCACAAACTGGCCCCGGTTGTCCTCGAAATATAGCATGAAGTGGTCGGGTTCAATCTCCAGACGCTTTACTTTTTTCGGTCCAAAATTCACCGCAGCACCCAAAACATCCTCACGGGTTTCATAACTGACATACACATTTGGAACCTTGACGATTCGTTGCGTGGCGCAACCCATGAATCCCAATGCCATGACAGCCAGTGCGGCAAGAGAGAGCGGGCGAAAAAAGCGTTGTGATAAGTTGTTTGTTTTCAACATCTGGAGTTCCTTTCCGGGTTTAGAACGGCTCCACAATAAACAACGGTTGGTTAAACTCGACCGGCTGGCCGCTTTCCACCAGAATCTTCAGAATTTTACCACGGACTTCAGACTTGATTTCATTCATCAACTTCATTGCCTCAATAATGCAAAGAACCGAGTCTGTGTTGACCACCGCGCCCACTTCGGTGTACGCCGGGGCATCGGGTGACGGCGAGCGATAAAAGGTACCAACCATTGGCGATTTGACTTCTACGCCGCTGATCTCCGGCTCAGCGGCGGGCTGGGGAGCGGCTGCCTGGGCGGGTGCGGTAAGCACTGCAGGTGCCGCGGCTATTTGTTGTTGCGGAATCATCTGAATCTGCTGCGGTGCGGCAATATAAGTGGGAGCGGGAGATTCGGGCCGTGGTTCATCCATCGCAACTAAGCGCATCTTGACGCCTTTTTGCTCCAGGTCCACTTCCTTAATCTTGTTCTTCCGCATGACGGCAATCAGTTCCTTGATTTCATCCAAGTTCATGGCTATTTCCTTTTTCTTAGTCTGTAACACACGGCATGCTCGGCGCAAGTCCAAACACGCTGGTACACGGCGAAGATTTCCGAATTCCGCCCACGTTCCTCCGATAAGTTCGGGGACGCGAAACAAACACATTGTGAGAAGCAACGTTGGGGTTGTCAAGCATTTCTTAACGGTCGAGCCAACAAAACAAACCTCGAAAACTTTTTCCACAACGAAGTACGCGAAAAAACAAGAAGAACGGCAAAAATGAAGTCTGAATCTCGCTGCGATTTTGTGCTGAGGACTCCCATGTGCATGAGTTTGTCAGGTTTTAAAGAAAAAGCCCCCGTCCTTTAGTGAGAAGGACGGGGGCTGAAACTGGTGGAGGGAGCTGGATTCGAACCAACGTAAGCGCTAGCTAACGGGTTTACAGCCCGTCCCCTTTAGCCACTCGGGCATCCCTCCGTACGAAGCGGAGGGAATGTTGCCACAGTCGTTCTCAAAAGTAAAGAGAGAATTTGCACAAAAATACACTTTGGGTGCAACCCAAGGCTTACGAGGTGGTCATTTCAAATAGTGAAAACGATAATATCATTAGACAACAAAAATAGATTCACCGGGTTTTTACCCAGTAAATCCTTCTCCCGAAGCATTAAACACACCTGGGCTCGCTAGCTGCTGCGTGATTGTTGCGGATGGTAAAATCAATGCAGAGAACGCGTTCCCGCGAATCTTTTCCATGAAACCGCATTGAAACCGTACGGCAGAAACGGCCTGATGCCAAGGAAATATATGGTGCGGAAAGAAAGTAGCTCCGTCCCGCGTTGAGTTGCAGAAAAAATTCTTTGAGTGAATGATCCGCACCTGATTTTGCTGGTTGAAAAATAAACTTTTGCCTGGTAGCTGGCGGCGTGGTGGAAAATATGGTTTCGCTGATTTGAATGCCGTCTCCATTTAAAATGTAGGTGCATTCTATTTCGCCATAACATTTTGCCATGCCGCCCAGCAAGCGGTTGTAAGAGTCTGGATTCGCTTTTGCAATTTCGCAACCAATCCCGGATGCAATGTTCATATGCGTCGTTTGTTCATGTACCGATTCCTGAATTTTACGGGTAGCAAGTTTTTTCATGGCGGAGGAGATTCCCTCCGTGGTTTGGTTAATCTCTTTAAAATGTTCGGCGTGAATCAAGTCTGGTTTGCCCAAATAATACCCTTGCAGCAAATCTGCCCCCAGGTCCAATACGGTCAGGATTTGCGCGTATGTCTCCACTCCTTCTGCGATGACCATCGCGCCAATTTTGTGTGCCAGAGCGGACATGGCACGGAACGTTTCCTGCTTGTGAAACTCCTGATCAATTCCGTTTACCAGACTCCGGTCTATTTTTAAAACATCTGGTTTTAAGATGCAGACACGTTCCAAATTGGAATGACCACTGCCCATGTCATCCAATGCAATGACAAAACCTGCATCGCGATAGTTTTCGACAAAACGATGCATGGCATGAATTTGTTCCCCCCCCTCTTCGATTAATTCAATCACAATGTTGCCGGGATGCAATCCCAGACGTTTAACATTGTCCACAATATTGCCCGATCCCACAACCTGCTCCGTAAGAATCGTTGAGTCAATGTTGACAAAAAGGGTCAGTCCGGGATATTCGGCCACCAGAAGGCTAAACGCATCAAACGCTTTGCGACGACACAGCCGGTCCAGTTCCAACGCCAATCCTTCTTCACGCGCGGCTTGAAACAGCGCAGCGGGGGGAATAGTGACGCCTGTAGTGGGGTGAATGCCGCGCGACAGGGCTTCAACACCAATAACGGATTTTTTAAATACAGAACAGATGGGTTGAAAGTGGATGAAAAGGCTTTCATTTTGTAATACATCGAGTAGAAGAGAACGGTCAATAACAGTGTCTGACATGATTGTACCTAAGAGCGGAAGCTAGATGGGGCGATGCCCTGAGGGAGGACATCGCGCAATGCACCAAGACTTGAAGCAAGTTCCAGGCCTGCTTTTGTTTTAGGCCAGAAAGCGACTTTTAACGTTGATATATTTGTTTTGCGGCGAAACGGGGCAACAACACTAATTCCACAAAAATACAAAACCGTTGGAATTTATTTTAATTACTACGCTTTTGTATGAATTCGCTTTGGGGTGGGTTCGCAAAAAAGCAAAACGCAGGGGGGATGACAAGTTTGGTCGATTTAGAAAATATCCCCCCCCACGGTACGGCAAGGATTTTTGGAAACAACAAAAAGGCAAAGACGGAAACGGTGTCAACATCTACCTGATCCCTACCAAGGGTGCAACCCATTCGGATTGCAACAGAGGTGCGGTGTTAGATGCCACGGGTTGCGTCCCAGAGGTTGTACGTTCCAACACAAGCATCTGCATAGATTTTCTCCCGGGAACTAATTCTAACCCAAGTTGATCGCGCAATGCCGCACGAAACCTTTCTGCACGATCCCCCGAAGCATTGGGATCATATTGCAGGTGCATGTCGTAGCGTCCGGGTAACCCTGTCTTATTGATGACGATCTTATTTGTTTTATTATCTGGGATCATGCTTTGAATGAGGTCAAGCATAGATGGTATGGACTCATTGGTAACATTGTATTGATGATTTTTTTAAATCGTCGGGAATAATCATATGTTCCAAATCGACATCATATACATCAGAAATGAGTGTTCCGAGAAGAACATTTGGGGAAATCCACTGCCCGTTGGATTCAAAATTTCTACCATCGCGCTGAGCGAAGCGCGTTGGACGCAACACCAACGCCGGAGGTAGTTTTTCCAAAACCGAGGAGTCTGATTTCCAGTTTTCCAAATTATCCGCCCAAGCAGGAACGGGTAGTGGCACGGTTTGTCCCTGATTATTGAGTGCATTGCCTCTTGCGCGAATATTCGCAACCAGCGCCGCGGCTTCCGCTTGTGTAAAATCACCTTTGATCACCGCTCCCCCAGTAACTCGCGACTTCACCGTTGGGGTACAGGCAACTTTCCCATTTATCACAATGGCAAGTTGTTTGTTGACCCCCTTCTCCGTTGCGTCTGCAAATCGGACTTGGGCATCTGGTTTAAACGTAAGAGAAACACCATATGGATCCACCTCCTGCGGGTCGTGAGCCACACTGGCGGACAACACATCTTTTTCAGTTAATAGTGTATCCTTAAGTAACCACGGCTCAGGCGCTCCAGGCAATCGCGCAACCGATGTGGTTTTGAGCCAGGGGACTTGTTCCGCCCGGCCATGCTCCGTGTCAGCAGCCACCCAACGGAATTCTAACAGCGGGACAGGGGTGGACGCCGTGGGCTGCGTCGCGGTCGTCTTGCACTCCACTACAAGCACTTCCAAAGGTTCGCAACCAGGAACCAAGTCCAACCCCATTTTTTCACGCATTCCCTGCGTCAGGGAATCGCGAGTGGGGCACCCTTCGTTGTCTCGTTTGTATGTCACCTGGATGTCGTACTTTCCCGTCAAATCCGTGCGATCAATAATAATTCCCGGAATAGTTTTTCGAAGTTCTGAGTCTGTAAAATCCACGAGGGACAGATTTTCCCCACTGCATCCATCCTCCTTATTTGTGTATGTGTGTTTTATTCCCTTTTCCTTGGTGGGCTGCAATCCGGGAGCATTTGGCGATAGGACATGGATCGCCGTAATATCCATCAGCCGCGTTTCTTTGTGCGCAGAAATACC
>DNPO01000048.1 GCA_003501375.1 Candidatus Sumerlaeota bacterium
GGCAAGGGTGGCGAGGGTTTCGGGCTGGGTGTGGGTTTCGTCCAGCGCAGCCTTGAGTTTGTCGCTGTCTACGTAGAGGTGTTCGGCTCCGCCGTTCTTTGCCACCGTGTTGAGGTGTTCCTGCAGCCCCTGGGGGTCGGTTTGGGGGAGCATCAAGCGCATTTGCGTTTGGAACAATAGTCTTTCTGGAAATTGCCGGATAAATCACTTTGTCATGCGCGGCTAAAAACGGGAATTCCACCGTCAATCATGGGTCTAGTTGCTTAGTTGCGGCGCAACATTCCGGAAATCTCTTTTGCGCTTACCACAGACTCAAAAAGACGGGCCATTGGGTGTTCTGGCTGAATCCATCCGTCTGGATTGTTTGCCTGAGCCAGGCTAACTATATGAATAGATGGGAATATCCACTTTTGAGGCAACAACGCGTGCTTGGGCTGTTGCGAGCGGTGTCTGAGGAGAATTCCACCGCAAAGTGCCAAATTGGCCGTTCACTCCCCCCGGAATCGGGTGGTGGAGCTCTCGTAAACGGTACTTTGGGAGGCGCTTTTGCCTAAAAATCACAATTGCGTTTGGTTTTTCCTGTCTCTACGAACTCGACAACAGCTTTACCAGACCATCAAAATGCTGTTTCAGATCATTGCCAATTTCATCTAGTAATTCTTTATTGCTCTTAAACGAATTTGAGGATCTTGCCCAGATTTCTTCCTTTTCAACAAATCCACCTTGAATAAGAAGACCGGTCAAATAACACCATTTTTTACTGCCATCATCCAAGCTTTTATTTTCAGAATCACAAGCACCAAGCATGCAGTTCACTTCACCGTCTCGTATCGATGAATAAATACACAACTTACAAGAGGGGGCTTTGTAAAATACTAAAATTTTCAAACCACTATCCTGTTCAACGGTTTCTTCGTGATCAAAGCAGTTGACGGCAAGAAACTCCCCCATACTTACCTGTATTGCTCTTTCAAATTTATTTTCCAATTTATTTCACCTTAACCCAGGAGTTTGATTCACGAATATAACCGTAATCCCCGGCATTTTTATCTAGGAACTCAATCTCCAGTGCCGTATAACTTCTAGCCCTAAATGATTTTACTGCCTCGATGGTTTCTCCAAACAGAGTAATTCGATGAACACCTCGCTGCAACTGCATTAAAAGGAACTGTTTGTTTACATTCCATGCCTTTTCCTTAATAGTTAACTCATCGAGCCCTTCTGAAAGTTTAGAGAAAAAATTGGGGCCAGTCTCGTACCATATGCCACCATTTTTCTTTGCCTCACCCACATAGCCACCGTCCTTCTCCCATTTTCCCACTACTACACGGTCAAGATTACCTGCAGTATGGGTAGACAACTCAGCAATTTTCCGTGCGTAGCGATCAGCTTCGACGCCACTTGTATTACGCAGACCATTTATTGCTGCTTCCAACTCGGCACTGATTGAGCCATTTGAAGCGGTAACTTTACTATCTTGCGATATGACTCCATGATCGTCCAGCTTTGTGGAAATCGACTCTTCATTGCTTGCCGCAGGGGAGCTTTGCTCATCACCGTAATTACGCGCCTGCTCTGAGTCCTGTGGCGTTACATGGCTTTGGGGTGGCGCGCCATCCTCCGCGCCGGACACGGTTTGGCCTGCTACTTCTGTCGCGATATTTCCCTGCCCCACCGCTGACCCGCTGGCGTCTTCCTGCCCCTGGGTTGGGTTGGCTGCGGGGGGTTCTTCGCTTATCCGTGCATAGGCGGCTTCGGGGGTGGTGCCATCGGCGTGGGCTGCATGAAAATCGGCGCGTCAAAGGCTGCGACAGGAACGAACGCTGAGGAGACTGTGGCAGACACCGCTGCGCGTTCGTGAGGCGTTTTACGAGAGCGGCAGCATGCGTAAAATGCCCGCGCAAGCGGGCACAGGAATGGCGGATTGCTGCGCGAATCTACCTTACATGTGTTCCGCCTTACGGCCTTAGCTGCTAACCCGGCGCCCCACTTTCCGCAGCGGAGCGGTAGGGATTTTCTATGAATTATGTATAGTCAAGAAACAGACTTCACCCAAGCCCGAAAGTCATGTAAACCTTGCCCACTACCATCGGCATAAGCAATGTAATGAGCTTGACTCACAGGACACTCAAGTCCAGACAAGTGCATGCTCGGATTCCAGTCGTTTGGAATAGGCCGAAGCACTGCATTGCAGGTAGGGCAAGACAGTTCCTGTCCATCCTCAAACAGTCGTAGAGCTTGAACCCCAGTTAGGTTTTTAACGTCAATAGCACTCACCTTGAACCTCCAACAGGAGCACGCCCTTGCGGCAAGGTCGGATACATCTCCTGCGTTTTCTGCCAAATTATCTGGCGTTCAGGAATGGTTGGCCTTCGTCCCGCGCCATACAAGAACTCGTTCCGCAAAGACAAGTATTCCTCGTACTGGGTACCAAGGCTATTTCCATTAAACCACCGGTTTTGGTGTGTGGCTTCGTGAACGATGGTTGAAGCTACATCATCCGCAGATGAATGACGCTGCAGATTCACCGTAACCGAATTCTTGCTGCCATCAAAGATCGCTGCGTCTCCCATTAACGGATCGCGTGCAAAACGCACATCCGTTCCTTGATTCAACAAACGCTGATACGAAGCAGCAGACACAGGATTAGCTGCTATCGCATCTCCTGCATTAAGGCCAAGCATCCTATCCGCAATGTTTAGCGAACCGTCAAACGACACTTTAGAAGCAACTACTCCCTTGTTTGCCGCACCACCCCCAGCCCCAGCCTTCTCATCCCCAGAAGTCTGTGAACCATTATACCCAGCTCCCTTGGCAGTTGCGCTTGGGGTGGAATCTGTCGGCGGTTGATTGGTGCTGTCGGGGATTGG
>DNPO01000080.1:0-945 GCA_003501375.1 Candidatus Sumerlaeota bacterium
GCGTTTTTTGCCGGAGATGATGTTTTCGATCACTTCGGTCAGTTGGTCGCCCAAGAAGGCGGAAATGATAGCCGGGGGCGCTTCGTGCGCGCCAAGGCGGTGGTCGTTGCCCGCGCTGGCAACGGCGATGCGCAGGATGGTGGAGTTCTGGTGAACGGCGCGAAGAACGCCCGCGAGGAAGACGAGGAACTGGGCGTTGTCATGGGGCGTGTCGCCGGGTTCAAGCAGGTTTTGACCATCAGCAGCGATGGACCAGTTGTTGTGCTTGCCGCTGCCGTTGATGCCGGCAAAGGGCTTCTCGTGCAAAAGGCAGGCAAGGCCGTGGTCATCAGCGGTTTCGCGCAGGACTTCCATGACCAGCATGTTGTGGTCGGTGGCAACGTTGGCGGCTTCAAACAACGGGGCGATTTCGAACTGAGCGGGGGCCACTTCGTTGTGGCGGGTCTTGACGGGGATGCCCAGTTTAAACATACGTTTTTCAGCGTCCATCATGAAAGCAAGGACGCGGGGACGGATGCTGCCGAAGTACTGGTCGGACAACTCCTGGCCCTTGGGGGGCTTGGTGCCATACAACGTACGACCGGCGTTGATCAGGTCGGGGCGCTGAAGGTAGAGTTCTTTGTCGATCAGGAAATATTCCTGCTCGGGGCCCATCGTGGTGATGATGTTGGTGGCATTGTTACCGAAAAGGCGCAGGATACGCGCGACCTGCTTGGAAAGCAACTCGATGGAGCGGAGCAGGGGGGTCTTGCGGTCAAGGACTTCGCCCGTGTAGGAGCAGAAGGCGGTGGGAATGGTAAGGGTTTTGCCGTTGGCGTTTTCAGACAGGAACGCGGGGGACGTCGGGTCCCACACGGTGTAGCCACGGGCTTCGAAGGTGGAGCGAAGGCCACCGGACGGGAAGGAGGACGCATCCGGCTCGCCCTTGATAAGCATTTTGCCCGT
>DNPO01000080.1:1216-7595 GCA_003501375.1 Candidatus Sumerlaeota bacterium
AATTCGCAAATGGCCATACCATCGGAGGTCGGCTCGACGAAAGCGTCGTGCTTCTGAGCGGTAAGACCGGTCATGGGCTGGAACCAGTGAGCATAGTGAGTCGCACCGTTTTCAATCGCCCAGTCCTTCATGGCATTGGCAACAATGTCGGCAATGGAGGGGTCGAGGGGCTGGCCGCCGCAAAGGGTCTTGCGCATTTGTGCAAAAACCTTCTTGGGAAGGCGTTCTTGCATGATGCGTTCGCTGAACACATACTTACCGAAGACTTCGTCAATCTTTTCGTTCGTGTAGTCCACATTAGTGTTGAGGGGTTTAACTTTGGCAATCTGAGCAATAGCGGTTTTTCTCGAACTCATTACTTTTTCTCCTTGGGTGATTGAGAATATTGGGCGGAGATCTCAGTCCAATTCTTGTTTTGAGCGGGTGAAGGTCTGCCCCTCACCGCGTTAACTCTCAACGGTTTTACTGCAAATTCTGTGCCACCGTATTGTAACATAGTCGAATGCCTGCAAACATTGGTCATTCGCGAATACACTCCTATAATGCTCCGACAAAAGCAACAAAAAAGACACACGAGAGTATGAACAAAGGGGTCATTTCTTACAATTTTGTATGATTTTTTCTGGCTTGTTGTATAACCAGAGCGCAATGGAAATCAAAATTCCCCCCAATGCTAACAATAATCCTTCGGTTAGGCGCGGGGGCCAATAATTCATGGTGATCTCTTTTGCATTTGCTGAAACCTGCACGGCGCGGAACATGGTTTCGCAGGGGAGGATCTCACTTGGTTGTCCATCGACATGGCATGTCCAACCGGAAAAGTAAGGTTCCGGCACGTAAACCCACCCGGCGGGATGATTTTCAGGAAGCGTGATATGAAGACTATTAGATTTTTTCTCCGCGTATTTCCAGCCGGTAATCCATTGTCCTCCGGGAACGGGAGTGGGGAAGGTTTCAATGGGATTGGGGTGAGGCAGTTCAAAGACATCTGCCAGAATATAGCGGCGATGCTTAAAAGAGCAAGAACGCGGTAATCCCACGCTGTACAGCAAGACAGGCGCATTGGCTGCGTTGCGAATTCGCAACGCATTAACTGCCGTACCGGTGGTATAGTCGGCGGATGGTGTTACCCTAAAAAGTGCAACATTTGGCGAGGCGATACGCGTGCCTTCGACGATGTCCGGGTTCAATGCTTTGACTGCGTTTACATCTTGAAAGAGAGAGAATCCTCCGCCAGAAATCACCTTGTTGTTTTGCATGGATTCAACCTGCAATTGCCATTTAGCCGGTGCCTCTGCATTCCAAGTTCCATAGGCCTGAAGAAAATTTACAAGCATTTCGGCAGAGGGCAAAACCCAAGGTTTCTGTAGGGGTAACGTGATCGTTTCCCCTGCTGCCAGCACCGATGGCGGCAGCATGGGCCAGTCGCAATCAACCGGGCCAACGGCTTTGAGCGGGCCAAAGCGACTGAGCAACGGACTTTCCGGATTGCGCACCAGCCCAAAGTGAGTCGGGTACAGCGTGACCATTCCCTTGTTTACCTGTCGCATAAACGCGGCGTATCGCTGGGGAATCAGCGGGTCGTACCCCTGAATATCTTCCAAGCCCTCCAAAGGACTGAGTCCAGGCAGAAGGGTTTCACCAAAGTTTGGGCGTGTGTAATTATAACTGTATTGTATACCAATGTCCTGCGCAAAAAAACGCTCGCCGGGGTGGAGTGCCATTATCGACCCGATGCTTCCCTGATGGAATCGTTCTAACGAAATCGTAGAAATTGTTTTTGTGTCCACGTGCAGCGATACAAAAGTGATGGCATTGGAACAACTCGTAATGAGAATCACTCCCAGTAAAATCTTGCCCCGGGTGGTTGCTAATCCATAATAATCCCAGAACCGTTGCAGTCCTATTCCGGCTAAAACCAGGGTAAAAAAGAACACCAGAAAAAGAATGCGTTTGGGATCGTGGAAGTTGGCGTAACTGGGCAATATCTTGTAAAAAAGCGGTGCTGCGACATTCCACGAAAGAAGCAAAGCGGCAAGCAGAGCAGCCAGTGAGGCCATAACAGCAGCGGTGGGTGCCATGTGGTTTTGCCGTTTTTTCAGTGCAAACCAAACGGGTAATCCCAGTGCAAGCAACGCCAGAAAGATGGCCGGAATGCTGGGGTATAGAATGGTTTCGGCATCTTCCGGCGATCCGGTTCCGCCGACAAACGCGCACCACAGACCGCGCAAGTCCAGTGTCCCCTGCATCACGCGGCCCAAATCGAGTTTGCTGGCACGTTCGCATTCTTGCTGGAAAGCAACCGTGGGAAACCACTGTGGGGCAGAGAGAAGAATGCCGAGAATGGCTTGGAATGTGAGGAATTTAAGAGGGAGCCAACACCTTTTTACCACAGGGACACAGAGGCACAGAGAACTGCACCCTTCTTGCAGGTTTTCAGTTCTCCGTGCCTCTGTGCCTCTGTGGTGAAAAAGGGATTCAATAAAAAATTGCACCCCACAAAAAAGGATCAGCCCGCCCTGGCAATAAACCGCCAACTGAGGCGCTCCCGCAAGTATCTGGCAGGCTGCAAAAACACCACCCAAAACCAACCAGCGGTTGTCTCGTGTTGCGCGGAATTTTTCCGAAGCAAATAACATCCACGGGAAGAACGATGCAACCTGCAAGTAAGCGCCAAAGGCCAGATGCGCCTTGGTCCACCCGGCGATCATGATGAGAATCCCCGCAAACAACGGCCCCTCGGCCCAGCCTTTTTTTCCTAAAACAGTTCGCAGGAAAAAGAAGGTACCAACACCCAAAGATGCAATGTGAGCGGTATTGATAAGATTAAAAATTTCCGGAAACGGCAACAGAAAGAAGAGCCAGTGGCCGGGATACAGCACCCCCCACTGTGGATTAGCCAGCAGTGGCACTCCAGCGAAATAGGTACGATTCCAGAGGGGGAGTTCCCCGCTCCACAGCAAGTGCGAAACATGTACACGCATGGGATAAAACTGCGTTACAATGTCCATGAACCAAGGGATTTTGCTATCCAAGAGGTTGGGTAGAAACAACGGTGCCCAGATAATTATCCAGCACCAATAAGGCATACAGGTCTTATGGGCCTTGCAGGACTCATGGGGCATGCTGTGTCCCTATCGATTCGTTTGCGGCAAATGCCGCAAGATAGCGTCAAAAACCTGCTCGGGTTGGATGTCGCGCATACAAGTGGTCGTGTGCAGACATTCCTTGCGATAACAGGGTGCGCACGGATGCGGACTCACCACTTTTTCCCCGCGTCCGTACAGGTCAATCTCCGCCGCGCTGGTCGGGCCGATCAACGCAATCACCGGCTTCTTGCGTCCGATGGCCAGGTGCATGGCAAGCGAGTCGGCACTAAGAATCAGGTCGCACAATTCGATAATGCCCATGAACTCGGTCATGTTGTTCTTGGTTCCAGCATCGATCAATGCGCCTTGCGGGCAGTTTTCCAGCAGGAAGGAATTGAACTCGCGCTCGCGGGGTCCGCCCAATAACAAAAGCGTGGAATCTGTTTTTTCGTGGAGAATGGTGATCAGGTCCATGAAGTTGTCGCGCGGCCATTGCTTGGTGGGAAAAACCGCTCCGCAGCCCGTGTTGATGCCGATAATGGGACGACCTTTGGGCAAGCCGAGGATTTGCGTGAAGGTTTTCATGAACACACGCGACTCTTTGGCGAGTTCCAAAATATATTCCTCATCCGCAAAAGGTAGTTCTGCCATTTCACAAACAATTTGCGGTTGGGACTTCTGGTTTTGGCGGAATTTGAGTTCGTCGTCAATGCCAAGACGCAGGGCGTATTCCGACGCATCGTTGTGGATAAAAAGCGAATTCGTTTCCGAATTCAGCGCAAACCCGCGCTTTTCCTTGGCATGCGTCAGAGAGTCCAGCGCCAGCGCACGGCGTTCCTTTTCAAAGTTCAGCACAAGGTCAAAACTTTCCGCTTGAAGGATGAGAGAAGTGTCAGAACTCCACACCATGAGACGATTGATCTCGGAATTGTGCCGCAGGAGCGGTTCTGCTTCCGGGTCCGTGAGCCAGGTAATATGGCAATGGGGTTGCTGCTTGCGCAGAACGCGCAACACCGGGGTCGTACGGAGCACATCGCCCATCGCGGCTAATTTAATTATCAGGATTCGCGAAGTGACCGGCGCATAGAAGGTGCAACGTTCGTTGCAATGTACGCATTTACCGCAGGGTTTGTAGCCGTTGTAGTACAGGCAGTCAATTTTGATGGCGGAGTTGGACATAAGAGGCCTGGTTGTGAACGTGGTGGACAAAATAGAGCAGAGTGGATCGAAAAAAATGTTTCATCCCTCTGCCCTTATCCCTACTGTTATACTTTTCCTTGCCGCATGGCGAGGGCGCACGCGCCAAGCACGCCGGCCTTGTCGCCGACGGCGGACGGTTCAATGCGAATGCTGTCGCCAGAGAACATGCCGAGATTTTCGCGAAGGCTTTTGCGAATCGGATCAAAAAGAATGTCGCCCAATCCTGCCATGCCGCCGCCGAAAACAAACAAGTCCGGGTGCAGCGTGACGGAAATGTTCACCAACGCAATGCCGAGGTAATACCCGGCGCGTTCGATAGCGGCGAGGATGGATTTATCACCCGCACGTGCGGCGCGTCCCATCGCTTCCGTATTCATCTCGGTCGGGTTGCCGTGAACGATCTCCAGCAACTTCGGCGCTTGGCCGGAGAACATGAGGCGCAGCCCCTCCCCCGCAAGCGCGGGCCAACTGGCAATGGTCTCGACACAGCCGCGCACGCCACAACCGCAGGAGCGACCGTGGGGTTCCACAATGATATGGCCGAGTTCGCCAGCGGAGCCAATGGGGCCAAGATGCAGGTGTTTATTGATGACAATGCCACCGCCGATGCCGGTGCCGAGTGCAAGGAAGGCGAAGGTGTCAGCGGTTTTGCCGAGACCAAAGTCTAACTCGCCCAGAGTGGCGGTACGAACGTCGTTTAGAATATAAATGGGGCAATCAAGGCGTTTTTGCAGAATTTCGCGCACCGGAACGTTGGGCCAGTGACCGGGAAAGTTCGCGAAAAACTTCACAATGCCGTTTTCAATATCGAGTGTTCCCGGACAAGCCATGCCGAGCGCTGATGGTTTAACGCCTGCTTGTTGAGCCAGACGTGCCGCTTCGTCTCCAATGCGGCGCAATACGCCATCGTGTCCGTCTTGGCTCTGAGTGGGGATTTTGCTCTCCAGAAGAATATTTCCCTGCGCGTCACACAGGGCAAATTTTGTACCGGTTCCGCCGAGATCAACGCCAAGGTAGAAGTTATTTTCCGCTGCCACGTTCTTTTCCTTTTCTCTAGTGAAAAATACTGCCTGTTATGGTTCTGCCCGGGCAATCCAATACGCCCTATTTACTATTGAGAGCGGTGGCGGGAAAATCAACAAAAAACATTTCACGGCAATGGAGCGAAGAAGTCCTCAAACGCCATCTTTTTATTTTTCTTCTTGCATTCCGCTCTTCAATTACACTATACTTCGCCAAGTGGCGAAGTATAGGAGGATAACCCATGCGCCGATTTTTAGATATTACCAAAGCCCTTTCCGATGAAAGCCGCGTTCGAGCCTTGCTCGCTTTGCGCGACGGCGAACTCTGCGTCTGCCAACTTATCGAACTACTCGGTTCCGCCCCGTCCACCATTTCCAAGCACATGACCGTGCTGGAACAAGCCGGGTTGGTCGAATGCCGTAAGGATGGACGGTGGCGATTTTATCGCTTGCCGGGGCTGTCCGCCGCCGACACGGTAAAGGGCGCGTATGAATGGCTGGCGCTGTCGCTGGGAAAATCCCCGCAAGCGACCGAGGACAGAAAACGCTTGAAAGAAATCCTCCGACGAAAAAAGGAGGATATTAGCGAATGCTACAAAAACTGAAAGTCCTCTTCCTGTGCACTGGCAATTCGTGTCGCAGTCAAATGGCGGAGGGCTGGACACGCGCGCTGAAATCCGACCAGATCGCAGCGTACTCCGCCGGGATTGAAACGCACGGTCTTAATCCCAACGCCGTGAAGGTTATGTTCGAAGCGGGGGTGGATATTTGGGGGTATCGCTCTAAGTTGGCGTCCGAGTTTAAGAACATTACATTTGACTACGTTATTACCGTTTGCGGGCACGCAAATGAAAACTGCCCGGTCTTTATCGGCAAGGCAAAAGTGTTGCATGTGGGTTTTGACGATCCGCCCGCATTGGCAAAAAATGCAAAAACTGAGGAAGAGGCGTTAAACCACTACCGCCGCGTACGAGACGAAATCCGCGCGTTTGTGGAAGGGTTGCCAGAATTTCTCACAGAAAGGTAAAGCATTATGTCTACGAAGGCAGAAGAAGCGGTTGCTATTTT
>DNPO01000080.1:7969-8698 GCA_003501375.1 Candidatus Sumerlaeota bacterium
GTAACGGGTGCGTTTATGGCGATTGGACTGAAGTATCCGCGACTGGACCCGACGGATGCCCAGGCGCGTGAAAAAAATGTTCAACTGGTGCGCGAACTCGCCAAGCGTTTCATCGAAAAGCACGGAAGCATTGAGTGCAAATGCCTTCTGGGTGGTGTGGACTTGGGCACCGCCGATGGCGCTCGTCAGGCGCGCGAGCAGGGACTTTTCCAAAGCGTGTGTCCGCAAATGGTTCATGATGCGGTGGAAATTTTAGAGGGATTACTGGCGGATAACCCAACGAATTAACCACAAAGGAAACGATTCACATGACAGAATTCAATGCAAACAATAAAGAGGAAGTGCGCGAAGCGGTACGTGCTGGATACAGCGAAATCGCCAAAAACGGCGGGATGAGCAACTCGGCGTCCTGCTGCGGAAGTGGCTCCGCGGCACAAGTTGCAAAAGTGGCTGGTTACAATGAGGCGGAATTGGCCACGCTCCCAGAAGGCGCAAACATGGGCCTTTCGTGCGGGAACCCAACGGCGATTGCGTCACTGCAACCCGGCGAGGTTGTTCTCGATTTGGGCAGCGGTGGAGGATTTGACGTTTTTATTACCGGGCAAAAAGTCGGTGCAACCGGGCGCGTGATCGGCGTGGACATGACGCCGGACATGATTTCCAAAGCGCGTCGCAACATTGCCGCGTATCAGGAACGCACCGGTCTCAGCAACGTGGAATTCCGCTTGG
>DNPO01000107.1:0-287 GCA_003501375.1 Candidatus Sumerlaeota bacterium
CAGGCGGAGTTTCTGGAAAAAGGCATTCAGCGCGGACTGGCGCTTTGTCGCTTGCAAGGCGCGTACGGTCGGTTTAAGATTGCCGCGCGAACGGACGATTCTGTAACGCTGGAAAACGGCAAAACGTTCGCAAGTACCTCGCTGGCAAAATTGCTCGCGAATAGCGGTGAAGTATTGCTAATGGCTTGTACCGCAGGCAAACCTCCGATGGAGGCGATTGCCGCCGAGTTGGAAAACAGCAATGCCGCGTTGGCGTTGATCCTCGACGCGACCGCTTCGCAAAAGGC
>DNPO01000107.1:555-5163 GCA_003501375.1 Candidatus Sumerlaeota bacterium
GATGCCGGGCTGGACTGGCTGGAGGAGTTCGTAGAAAAGTTGTTGGCGCGGGAAGGACGTTGTCTCACACGGCGGCGTTATAGCCCGGGGTACGGCGACCTGGCGCTTTCTAACCAGAAGATTATTTACGATGCGCTGGGACTGCAAAAATTTGGGCTGGAATTAACCGAGCGATTTTTGCTCATCCCCGAAAAAAGCGTGCTGGCAATTGCGGGGGTGGAAAGCAGAGCAGATGTTCACCACAAAGCCAAACAAGAATAGACAGGATTTACAAGATTAACAGGATTAAAAAATGAGAAATCTTGTTAATCTTGTAAATCCTGTCTAAAAGTTTTGTGCAGCTTTTTTGTTTTACTTCGCGTCCGTCGCGATGAAAATATTGAAAGGGATTATCGTTAATGAATCGAGCAGCATTCCAAGCCCTCCTGAAATCCAAAGTCCTCGTCCTGGATGGCGCAACGGGCACCCAACTCCAAAAATGCGGCATGCCGCAGGGCGTCTGCCCCGAAAAGTGGGTGCTGGAAAACCCGGAGTCCATCATCACCGTGCAAAAGAATTATTGCGCAGCCGGATCGGACGCGGTTTACAGTTGCACCTTCGGCGGAAACCGACTCAAGTTGGAAGAGTTTGGGCTGGCCGATCAGGCGTTCGAGATGAACCGCCAACTGGCGCAATTGTCGCGGCAGGCGGCTGGGCCAGATAAATTCGTGGTCGGCGATTTGGCGCCAACCGGTTTGTTTGTGCGCCCGTTGGGCGATCTGGCGTTTGACGATCTGGTAGATATTTATAAGGAGCAGGTGCGCGGATTGCTCGAAGGCGGCGTCGATTTTTTCGTCGCCGAAACCATGATGGATATCCAGGAAGCGCGCGCCGCCGTGCTGGCGGTGAAGGAAACGTGCGATCTGCCCATCTGCGTCAGCATGACATTTAACGAGGACGGGCGCACGCTCACCGGAACTGATCCGGTTACCGCGCTCATCACACTGCAAAGCCTCGGCGCGGACGCGGTCGGCTGCAACTGCTCCACCGGGCCGGATGCGATGTTGCGCATTATCGCGTCGATGCAACCCTATGCGACCGTGCCGCTGATGGCAAAACCGAACGCGGGTCTGCCGAAACTGGTGGATGGTAAGACCGTGTTCGACATGAAACCCGAAGAGTTTGGCGAATACGTCGAGGCGTTCGTTGACTTGGGCGTCTGCCTGATGGGCGGTTGCTGCGGAACCTCGCCGGAATTTATCGCGCAGGTGAGCCAGCGCACGGAAAATAAAAAGCCGATTGCGCCGACGCAGAAAGATTTCAGCGCGGTAACCTCCGCGCGCGAAACCGTTTTGGTTGGAGCGGGGCAACCGCTCGCCATCGTGGGCGAGCGCATCAACCCGACCGGCAAGAAAAAATTGCAGGCCGACCTGAAGGCAGGTCAGACCGAGGAAGCGCGCGCGTTTGCGTTTGAGCAGGTGCAAAAAGGCGCGGCAATTCTGGACGTGAACGTCGGCATGCCCGGCATCGATGAAAAGGAAACCATGCTGCGTGTGGTCGAGTCCGTCATCAGTGCGGTACAAACGCCGCTGTGTCTCGACTCCTCTTCGCCCGCCGTTTTGGAAGCCGCGCTGCGCGCCTATCCCGGGCGTGCGCTGATAAATTCAGTTTCAGCAGAAGGAGCCAAGGCCGAAAAGTTGTTGCCGCTGATTGCCAAGTATGGTGCGATGTTCATCGTGCTGCCGCTGAGTGATGCGGGCGTTCCCGCCACGGCGGACGAACGCATAGCGCTGGTACAGCAGGTTTATGCGCAAGCAGAAAAGTATGGTCTGCGCAAGTGCGATATGGTGGTGGACGGCATCACCATGACCGTCTCGTCCGACCAGAAAGCCGCGATGGAAACGCTCAAGACCGTGGACTGGTGCGCAAACGTCTTCGGTTGCAACACGATACTCGGCCTTTCCAACATCTCGTTTGGTTTGCCGGAGCGCAGTTGGGTAAACACGGGTTTTCTGGCCATGTGCATGGGGCGCGGTCTGTCGATGGCGATTGCGAATCCGTCCAACGAGATGCTGATGAATATCAAACGCGCATGCGACGTGCTGGCAGTGCGCGATGCGAATTCCGCCGCTTACGTCGCACACTTTGCAGGCGGGGCAACGGCTGCAACACCGAAAACGGCTGCCGCCGAAATGACCACGGCGGAGAAAATTTACGACGCTGTGCTAAAGGGCAACAAAGAAGGCATTCAAAAACTGATTACGACGGCGTTATCAGAAGGCGCAACGCCCAGCGAATTGGTGGACGGTCGCCTGATCCCCGCCATCACGCAGGTGGGCGATTTTTACGAACAGAAAAAATATTACCTCCCGCAATTGATCCAGAGCGCGGAAGCAATGAAGAGCGCGTTTGAACTGCTCGAACCCCTGCTGCAACAAAACGCGGCAAGCGACGCGGTGGCGCCGACCCGGGTTATTTTGGCGACAGTCAAGGGCGACATCCACGACATCGGCAAAAACATCGTCGGCCTTATGTTGAAGAATTACGGCTTCGAAGTCTACGACCTAGGCAAGGACGTAAGCGAGCAAACCATCGTGCAGACGGCGAAGGAAAAAGGCGCACGCATCATTGGCCTGTCCGCGTTGATGACCACCACGATGATCGAGATGAAAACCGTGATCGCGCTGGCAAAGAAGGAAGGTCTCGATTGCAAATTCATGGTCGGCGGCGCGGTGGTTACGCAGCAGTACGCCGACGAGATTGGCGCGGACGCCTACTCCGAAGACGCCCACAGCGCGGTCAAGGTTGCGCAGCGGTTGTCGGTCTAAAAAGGAGGCGCACAAATGGGACTAGATGGCGTGGAACTGGTCATAACGCTGGAAAAGCGTTTCGACATCGACATCTCCGATGCCGACGCGCAGCAGATGCGAACCGTGGGGGATGTATACATGTATCTCAGGGGACGGCTACGCGAAAAAGAAGCGCATGCCACCCCTGCGGAAAAGCAAAAAACGTTTGTGGAAGTGCAGGAAAAAATCCGGCGTTTTTTTAAAGAGGAAAACGGGATGGCTTTGGAAAACTTGTGCGACGATACGCCGTTACAAACGCTTTTTCCGTGGAAAAGTCGCAAAAAATCCTGGGCGCGTTTCAAAACGGCAACCAGCACCCCCTTACCCAAACTCCACGCACCCGAAAGCGTGGGGTGGGGAGTGCTCGGATTTTGCGTCCTCTGTGGCATCTTGCTTTATCAGGCGTCCGAAAGGCTTCTTAGTTTCGTATCCGTTTGGCTTTTGTTCACCGGAATAGGTTTGTCCATTGCCGCAAGCGTGTGCGCGCGCAGCTTTCCGTATGGATGGAACACGTTGTCCGATTTGGAAAAGTATGCGTGGAAATTCAAAAACGATGATCTCTGGCCTGCTTTGCAAGAGATCATTGTGGAACAGTTGGACGTCAACGTTGAACAGGTAACGCGCGAAGCCAGACTCGTGAAAGACTTGGGTATGGATTAACCCGTTTCGACCAAGGCACACAATGGCTTATGACCGCGTTGCAGGAAACGAAGTTGACAGGCATCAGGCATTCACTACTATCGTCTGGAGTAAACGGGTGAAGTCCCCCGTGCGTTAGATTTGAAAGGCAAGATAAAACCGATATGAACAAACATGCAATACCGGCTGTTAAACGCTTCTGCCACGCGGTGGCTATCCTGTTGGTTTGGGGGCTGACCATCGTACCCGTTTTTTGCGCCGATTTCAGTTTCAACACGTATGCAAAGCAGCCAACCGCATGGTTCGCCGGAACCGAGGCGCGGCAAATTGCCGATA
The DNA here is from genome assembly GCA_003501375.1 of Candidatus Sumerlaeota bacterium. Taxonomy (GTDB): domain Bacteria; phylum Sumerlaeota; class Sumerlaeia; order UBA8349; family UBA8349; genus UBA8349. Next base: position 4,359 of record DNPO01000107.1, read on the forward strand.
ATGTGCTCACGTTTCAAACGGTGGAAGGCGGCTGGCCCAAAAGGGTGGATATGGCTCAGCAAGCGGCCAAGCCGGAGCAAGACAAAAAGGCAACTATCGATAATGAAGCGACTTGGTCTCAGATGCGTTTTCTGGCGCGGGTCTACAACGCCGGGCATGACGACCGCGACAAGGCCGCTTTCATGCGCGGCTTGGATTATCTCCTCAAGGCGCAGTACCCCAATGGCGGCTGGCCGCAGTACTACCCTTTGCGCAAAGGGTACAGCTGCTGCATTACCTACAACGACGATGCCATGATCAGCGTCATGGCGCTTCTGCGCGACGTGGCGCGCGGGGAAAAAGATTTTACCTTTGTTGACGAAGCCCATCGTACTGCCTGCGAAAAAGCGATTGCATCCGGATTGGACTGCATCCTGAAAACGCAAATTGTGGTGAACGGAAAACTCACGGCCTGGTGCCAACAGCACGATGAGGTAACGCTGGTTGCCGCCAAAGCGCGCGCCTATGAACTGCCCTCTATTTGCAGCCATGAAAGCGCGGGAATCGTGCGGTACTTGATGACCATTGAGAATCCATCTCCGCAAGTTTGCGCATCCATTAACGGCGCAATGGCGTGGTTTGAAGCGACAAAGATCGAAGGCATTCGCGTGGAAAAAACCAAGGAGGATCGCATTGTGGTCAAGGATGCTTCCGCCCCGCCTGTTTGGGCGCGGTATTATGAAATCGACACCAACCGCCCGTTTTTCTGCGGACGCGACGGGGTAAAAAAATATTCGATGGACGAGATTGAACAGGAACGTCGCGA
>DNPO01000158.1 GCA_003501375.1 Candidatus Sumerlaeota bacterium
ATATGCAACCGCTACGCGGTTGACACCATAAAACACACATGAGCCAAACGTTTTATTGCAACTTGGCGAGGAATCGCTTCGAGATACATTCTCTCCACATGGCATTCTATTTGCTCTCCCTAGGGTAACACCCCACTTGAGGCGCTTCTCAAGGGATTGGGTGTGTCATTCTGGTACGCTTCGTAAAAAAGGAGGCGCAAAAAGAACATGTTTTTCAGCCCGCTTTATCTCATCATGGTTGCCCCGGCGCTTTTGCTCGGCATCTGGGCGCAAATGAAAGTCACATCAGCCTTTAACCATTTCAGCCGCGTGCCCGTTTCCTCGGGCCTGACGGGTGCACAAGCCGCCGCGCGTATGCTCCAGGGAAAAGGTTTTCAAATCGTACAAAGCGAAGACGCGGTTCCCCACGCCAGCAACATCATCGCCATTGTGGAAACCAGAGGCTTTCTGAGCGACCACTACGATCCGAGCACCAGAACGCTCCGGCTTTCCCCCAGCGTGTATGAGGGGAATTCACTGGCATCGGTCGGCGTTGCCTGCCACGAAGCGGGGCACGCTCTGCAACACGCGCAAAATTACGCGCCGCTGAACTTGCGGAGCCTCATGGTACCCATCGCTTCGTTCGGAGCGCCCCTTGCCATTCCGCTCATTGTTATTGGCGCGATTTTTGCCATTCCCATCCTTATCCCCCTGGGCATTTTACTCTTCACCACCGTTGTGATCTTCCAACTCATCACGCTACCGGTTGAGTTTGACGCTTCCCGCCGCGCCAAACGCACGCTCGCGGAAATGGGAATGATTCAGTCCGGCGAAGAAGCCGCTGGTGTAGCATCGGTACTTAATGCCGCTGCTTGGACCTACGTCGCAGCGGCCGTCAGTAGCATCATGACGCTGCTCTATTACCTCATGGTTTTCAGCGGAAATCGCCGGGGGAACTAAAAAGAGGGATGAAACGACACGGTACTTCCTCAAAGTATAGTAGAATTGCCTAAACTCCATTTTTCCCTTGCCGCACAATGGTTTTCGGTTGCAAAAAAATCCCCGAAAGTCCTGCCCCCATGCCCCAAGTTCCCCTTCCGACTTGACGTTTTTGCCGCGACTTCTCCTCGTGGTATCCGTGGGGAACCTGTTCCCATTTGCATGCGGTCTTCGCGCTTGTGTTTATTGCGCTGCTGTCCTGATGTGTAAATAATTCACGGATTTCCGCTTTCGACCGCGACCGGTTTAGCGCTGGGCGAAGATGCGTTTTTCCAACTGCGGCATCCCGGGCGGGAGCGTTGTCCTGCAAAATGAGTATATGCAAGCAGATGTCCAACACCCTGTCCAGATGCTTACCAACAAAAAATGAGAGTTGGATTTTCCTACCCTTATCTCTGTTGAGTGTGAGCAATTTTCTTTACTGTTTTTTGTTTTTCCAGTAACGTTCGTTGAGCCTTACGCCAAAATGGCGTTAATGGCATTTAAAACGGGAGGTGCGCGCGTGTTCTCCATTTCTTCTCATTTCTTCGCTTGCCTGGCGGCTGGTTCTGGTGGCGGTATGGAACCTCAAGAACGGATTCGATTGCTATCCGAGCAGGTTGCAAGGCATCCAGAAGACCCAACCCCCGTTTTGCAATTGGCCCGAACCCACAGCCACATCTGGTTTGAGACAAATCAGGCGGAGGCGTTGCAATCTTTTTTGAAAACCTTGCGAGCATTGGAGCAATTGGACTATTCCAAAGTGAAAGCCCAGATTAGTTTGGTCATTAGCGCTGCGGAAAAGTATGCCGCAGAGTCGGAGCAAACAGGAACAGCGGCTGAACTTGCGGTAATTCACGCAGAATTTGATGGAAAAATGCATGCCGCAGAAAGCGTCTCCGCACAGGCGCAACCTGATACCATACCCGCAGCATCCTCTGTCAATGCTTTTGAATTTAATTTTGATTTGGGCGAGCCGGAGATAAAAACCGAGCCTGTACCTGCGGCATCGCCGTCTTCCGCAAGTTTTCAATTTGACTTTGATGCAGGTGAGTCGGAAGTGAAGAAGGAACCCGTTGCAGAACCAGCCGATTTAAAACCAGCGGTAACGGCTGAAACAGAAACATCGGCAAGCGCGCCAGCCTTTCAATTTGATTTTGATTTTAATCTGGACGAACCCCAGGTGGAGAAAAAAATAGCCGCACCGGTGGTTGCAGCATCGGTAGAGGAACAGGCGGGGTTTGACTTTGGACAATTAGACACAAAACCAGAAGTCGTCCGGGAATCAATCGAACGCCCAGTTCTGCCTCAGGAACAGTCAGAAAATGTAGAAAATGATCCTGATAAAACTCTTTTTGTACAACCTGTAGTGGTCGGGCGCGATTTCCAAGAGATGCCCGTGGTTGCAGACGGAATAGAAACGCCCCGCGTGCCTATGTCAGAAATTGACCGCTGGTTTGCTGCTGGTTCGTTAGAGCAAATTTTGGCGGCGTATCCCGAGTTGCGCGCGGCCGCAAAACACCATGTGGTGGAAGAATTGATCAAACGGGTGGATTCATGGCGCATCGAGCCGATTCTGGCGGTGGCTGCGATGGAGACGGATGAGAAAATACTTAAGACCATCATGCGTTTGGTGTACAAGATTAATTATAACAACCTTTGCCTGATGATCAACATCGACCATTACTCGCCGGATTTGCAAAAGGTGGCCGTGACGTGGTTGGCAGAAATGAATGATTCTGCGGCGATTCCTCAATTAGCAATGGCGTCTTGGTGCGGCGACGAGACGGTGCGTAATATCGCGGTGATTGCCTTGGGCCGTTTGGGGCATATGTCTGCCAGTCAAATTCCGTTGTTGGCACGGGTTGCGCGTGAGGATCAGAGTTCCACGGTACGTCACTCTGCAGGGCGCGCGCTGGAACACATGAACAACCGACAGGCCTGGGAAGCACTGGAGGTCGAAGCAACCCGCGGTAGTTTGGATGAAAGAATTAGTGCCATCCTGAAAGCCATGCGAACAAAATTTCAGGCGATGGATGCAGCAGGGAAAAAGGGTGGTGGTGGAAAAACCGATAAACCCGGGAAGGGACGCAACGGTTCCGAACAAAGCGCGGAACCGTCCTATTTCCAGAAAAATCAGGCAGTTATTTTTAAAGCGGTGCTGATATTTTTGCTCGTGATTGGATTCGTGTGGGCGCTGGTACATTATATCCAATCGACGTATACTCAGTATCATCCCAATGCAAGCGTCCAGATTCCGCCTGCCATGCGTGGGCCGCATGTTCTCCCCGGGCAAACTCCACGTCCGTTGCAACCACAGCAACAACCACGTAAGTAAACCGTTGGATATTTTTTTTGAAAGGTGCATCCTTATGAAGGCTATCAAACGTATTGGTATTCTCACCGGCGGTGGCGATTGTCCCGGACTTAACGCAGTAATTCGTGCGGTGGCAAAAACCGCCATGAACGATTATAATATTGAAGTTATCGGCATCCGAGATAGTTACTGGGGGCTGGTGCAGGAAGATATGATCGCGCTACACAATCGAGACGTTTCGGGTATTCTCGGACAAGGTGGCACCATCTTGGGAACATCGCGTGTTGATCCGTTTGCGGAACTGCACAAGATGGGCAAGATTGATTCTCCCAGGGAAGACTGGGATTTTGTTAAGCGGATTTTGGCGAAGCGCGAGATTGATGCGTTGGTGGCGATTGGCGGTGATGGTACACTGCGTGTCGCACAACGTGCGCACTTGGCAGGCATTCCGATTGTTGGTGTGCCGAAGACAATTGACAACGATTTGAACGAAACCGATTTGACATTCGGATTTAACTCGGCGGTTTCTGTGATTATGGGCGCGCTGGATAAC
>DNPO01000314.1 GCA_003501375.1 Candidatus Sumerlaeota bacterium
CGACATGTCGCGTGCCGTTGATGTGCTTTTTAAAGGCGGTAGGCTGCGTTTCGGGGACAGGATACTAATTAAAAGATTAAGACGGACTATCTTAGATTCTAATTAGTATTTTTTCCCCGACTTCACCAACGCGCCCAGAGGCGCGATACCTGAGGACTAAAAGCGTATGAGCAACAAGAAAAAGCAGAGCAAAGACTCGACCGAGGCATCTCTCATCCGCTCATCTGCGGCGGAATACCTGACCTTCGTGGCTGCCAGCGGCAAAGGGGGCGTGGAAGCCGTTTATGCCGATGAAACCATCTGGCTCACCCAGAAGATGATGGGCCTGCTCTACGACGTGGAGACTCACACCATCAACTATCACCTCAAAAAGGTCTTCGCCGATTGCGAGTTGCAAGAGGATTCAGTTATTCGAAAATTTCGAATAACTGCCGCCGACGGCAAAACCTACGGTTTCGGGGACGGGATACTAATTAAGCGGTGATTATTATCCTACCCTCTGTAATCACACCCCCAACACCAATTGCAACCCGCGATTGACCTCTTGCAGCGTCGGCGCGTCGAGGGTTTTGATGCGTTGCGTCTTGAAAATGAACAAGCCCGGCTTTGCGCCGGGATTTTTTATTTAAACAATTCTTTACTTTTTCGCGGGATGAGCACATAATATGCTCAGTTGTTGAGGAAAGGGAAAAGCAATGCGCGTGATTTCTACAGACGTTCTTAAAAACTTTGCCAAGAAGAATCCAACTGCGATTCCTGCGGCGGAGTTCATGATTCCGGTATTTGAACGCGCCACTTGGAAAAACCTGGTAGAAACCCGTCAATACTTATCTCACGCAGATGAAGTGGTTGTAAAAAGCGGAAAGACGATTACTGTTTTTAATCTTGGCGGCAACAACTGGTGCGTGATTACCGCTATCCACATACAACCGTCAGATGATGTTCATTTTTGCTGTATTAACACACGCGGAATACTCCCGTGGTAAATGGAAGGAAAAATTATGAGCCACGCAATTCAAACCAGCGCCGCAACTACTGGAAAATGCAAAAAAACGAGCAAGTATGCCCAATTGCTGAACGTTTGGGCTATCCACACAAAAAAGGACTATGACCGTGCGATTGCGGTTGTCCATGAACTTGCCGTTTTTACCGAAGGCACTCTTTCTCCAATAGATCAGGCCCGTCTTGATGTATTCGCTGACCTGGTGGAGGCCTACGAAAAAAAGCATGTTCGTCCGTTTTTCAAAAAACTAAGCCAGGCTGACTTTCTGAAAGAACTGCTGAAAGATCGTGAAATGAACGCCTCCGACCTTGGGCGTCTCTTGGGAAACCGTCAACTTGGCGCGGCCATTTTGCGCGGAGAGCGCCAGTTGAGCAAGGCGCATATCCGCATTTTGTCTGACCATTTTGGACTTCCCGCTGATCTTTTCTTAGGTTGATATTCTGCTTGAAATAACATAAATATTATTATGACAACAGCCATGACATTCCATGTCAATAAAGCAGCGGCCCCTGAGCAAACGTCATATTCTTATTCTTTCCAAGCATTTTTGCCTTCCGGCGGATGCGTTTTTCGAGTAAACTCGCCAAGGTTATGTTTGGCCCCTCCGCCTTCGCAGGAAGTTCTTGGCGTTTGGGCGGTTCAACGTTTATTGTTGTGTTGTACGGAGTGATTAAAACCAGAGATGGAAAGAGGATAGGTTTCATGGATCGCAAAATAGCTGTGGTTGGGTTGGGATACGTTGGACTTCCGCTTGCCGTTGCGTTTGGCAAAAAAGCGCGGGTGATTGGCTTTGATATTAACAAGCCCCGCATTGAAGAACTCAAGAAGGGCATCGACCGCACAAACGAAACCAGCAGCGCCGACTTGGCTGCTACGAATGTTGATTTCACCTCCGACGCCAGTCGTTTGAAAGAGGCCGACTTTATCATCGTCGCCGTGCCGACCCCCATCGACCATGCGCGTCGTCCCGACCTGACGCCACTCAAGGGTTCCAGCACCTCGGTGGGACAGAACCTTTCCAAGGGCGCCATCGTTGTTTACGAATCGACCGTGTACCCCGGTGTGACCGAGGACTATTGCGCGCCGATTCTGGAGCGTGAATCCGGCCTCAAGTGCGGCAAAGATTTCTTCCTCGGCTACTCGCCCGAGCGCATCAACCCCGGCGACAAGGTGCATACGCTGGAAAACATCGTCAAGGTTGTTTCCGGCCAGACGCCCGAAGTGCTCGACGTGGTCGCGTCGGTTTACGAACTCGTGGTGAAGGCGGGGGTGCATCGTGCCGCCAATATCAAGACCGCCGAAGCCGCCAAGGTGATTGAAAACACGCAGCGCGATCTGAACATCGCTCTCGTCAACGAGCTGTCCCTGATCTTCGACCGCATCGGCATCGACACGCTGGATGTGCTGGAAGCCGCCGGAACCAAGTGGAACTTCCTGCCGTTCCGTCCCGGTTTGGTTGGCGGGCACTGCATCGGCGTTGACCCTTACTACCTCACGCACAAAGCCGAAGAATTGGGCTTGCACCCACAGGTGATTCTGGCTGGACGTCGCATCAACGATGGCATGGCAAAATACGTCGCCGAAAAAACGATCAAGACACTGATTCAGGGTGGCGTCAACCCCAACGGTGCCCGCATCGGCGTGCTCGGCATCACATTCAAGGAAGACGTGCCCGACCTGCGCAACTCGAAGGTATTCGACATTGTGAACGAACTGCGCGATTACAAAACGGTAACGTTGGTGCATGATCCCGAGGCGGACCCGGCGGAAGTGCATCATGAATCCGAAAATATTGAGTTGTGCTCCGCAGCGGAATTGAAGAACCTGGATGCGGTCATCCTTGCCGTCAGTCACCAGGAATTCAAAGCCAAGGGCATTGAGTGGATCAAGTCGATGCTGAAAAAAGGTGGCGTTGTGGTCGATGTTAAAGCGCTGTTCAAAAAAACAGACTTCGACGGGTATCTCTACTGGCGATTGTAACAGTAACAAGCAACGTGTTTCTTTGACCCGGTAAATTTGAAAACCAGAACACACGTTTCGGTTTTCGCATTTACCGGGTTTGTTCTTTGCACCCTTTTGTGGAAATGGGGTTTGATACAGAGGATGGAGAAGTGGGAAAAATAAACGGATTTCCCCTTGCCGCCACTGGCGGCTTTGCATACAATCCAAACATAGGTTCGGTTTATTTTCTCGGTTGGTTTGGATAATCATGCCCCTTCTTTTTGCCGAAATCGCCTCGCGTTGTGCCGATTTATTTGGACGCTTTCATTCCCACCCGCGTTTGGGCGAGGCATTGGTGCGCGCCCACTTAATTTCCGAAGAGGACTTGCAGACAGCACTGGAAAATCAAAAACTCAAAGGCTATCGCGTTGGTTATCAC
>DNPO01000040.1 GCA_003501375.1 Candidatus Sumerlaeota bacterium
GAATGAACAGCAGAAGGCGTGGGAACATCCAGAAGAGGAGCGTGAGCAGAATGAGCGCAATCCCCAGAATTAATGGTTGGAGATACCAGCGTCGGGGTTGGCCCCGGAAGTGAAATTTTCTGTGCATGATAGCAGTTCCTCCCGCAGATGGTAAAGCGGTTCTAAACACTCGTCTATCTTGCACGGGGGATGCGATTCTGTCAATGAAAAGGACATTACGAGAAGAACGGCAAAGTACCGCAAAATCATCAGAGGCAAAAGGTAGGCCACTCTAGACTGTTGAAATACAGGGGTCACAGCGCAGCCAGTCCACCTCCTCCCACAAAGCATTTCAGTGAATTCCACTGATGGTTCGCTCCCTAAAGAACTGCCTCCCTGTTTAGAAAAGAAGATTCGGTTCATTTTCCTTTTTCACGTTTCGTATTTTGCTGCCGATATTGTTAGGAAAGTCGCGTTTCCACAAATTGGAAACGCGACTTCACACGACTTTAAGCACCCACATTATGGCGTTTGGAATGCCCATTGCTGATTGTAACCGCCCAGCCATGTCCACAAGTGAATACTCGCGCCATCTGCTGTGGAATTGCCCGTCACGTCCAAGCAAGAACTCGTGGCATGGGTGGGGGTAATGCGATAGTAACCACTGTCGGTTTCCGTGATGTAAAACTTCTGATTTGCGCCGCCCCAATAATCCCAAAGTTCCACCGCAGTGCCGTCAGCGGTTCCAAAGTTGTAAATGTCGAGGCCTCTACCGCTCTGGACGCCAACGATGCTGTACTGACCGTTACCCGTGTCGGTCACAGTCCATTGCTGGTTGGTGCCGCCCCAATAGGGCCATTGAACTAACGCAGTTCCATTTGCGGTACCAAAGTTGTAGGCGTCAATCGCCTTGCCGCTATTCCGGGAAACGATGCTATATGTGCCACCGATACTGTCGGAAATTCCCGCCTGGTCTGCCAGTTGGAGGAAGTTCCACATCGCAGGTCTCCACACCCCACCATCGTGCCCGCCGCCCGCGACGGACAGCCAGTAATGGGGAATGCTGTTTGTAACGCAATAGTTATGCGTCGCTAGGTTGCCCGGGTAAAAACCATCCCAATCCGCATCCCCGCAGGAAATAAACAGGCATTTCATCTTCTGTTTGGCCACAGCCCCGCCATTTGGGAACATATTCGCATCGGAAGGGTGATTAAAGGTCGCTGCGGAAGTGGGGCTGATATAGTGGAATGTGTCCAGCCCGGTGGAAATTCCAAACGCTTCATTGAAGGTCGCGCCACCGCCCAAGGAATAGCCATAAATGCCCCGGTGATCGGCATCAGCACGAACATTATAGTGCGATTCGATGTAGGGAATAATGGCGTTACACAGTTCCGTATGCGTGTCTATGTCGTTATTGTCCATTGCCACGATGATAATCGGTTTGATTACCCCGTCGGCAATGAGATTATCGGCCACAGTGCTGGCACCGCAGCACCAGCTGGCAAAGATCGTGTCTGGCCAGGCACCGATGCCGTGAATACCGTAAATAACGGAATACTTTTTGGTCGAGTCATAATTCGGCGGGGTGTAAACTTCCATCGTCCGATTGGCCGCGCCCACCGACGAATAATAAGTGATTGATGAAACCGTGCCATGCGCGATACCGGATCGAACCTGGTCGTATCCAGTCGCGGGCATGGTGGGAAGGGTAGTCGCCGTTACAGATGCGGGAACTGCCAGTACTACCGCAGCGGTGGCAAGAGTGAGAATCGTGCATCGAACAGAGGAGACAAGTTTCTTGAAGCGTTGATAAAGAGACATAAGAAACCTTTCTGCCTTTCGGCGTCTGCAGGCCAATCGGAATCGGCCTATAAGTTTGGGATGTGCAATCCTGAACTATCATACTGCGCCGACTCAACAGCCAATCGGGCCTGACCGTTCTGCACGAGCAGATGCAGGGACCCATACGAGCGCACTGTGAGCGGGCGACCCCGGCGACCAGCGCAGGGGAACCTGATGAGTTCGCGCTGAATTCTAAGGTATTCGCACCTCAGTTTTACGGGCCATACCGCGTGCCAAGACGCTTTGGATTACCACGATGCCTGGATCGTCCGTTCATAGGAACCTCCTTTCATGTGATGAGCCTGCACAAAACGGGTACGTGCGATATTCCTGAGATGGCATCGCCACCCCGTCAGACAAATACGGCAATGCCTCGGATATCCCAGACTGATGACGTGAACTCAGCGCCTATTGTAAAAACATCAGAATTAGGTAGCGAAGAGCGACTTCATTACCATGTCGCCTGTACCATGCCTATATACAAGTATGGTTTTAAAACGCTTCCTAAAGCACCTAACAAGTGGATGCTCAATTGCCAGTATCAAAGCAGCATTCTATTCGTTTTTGAAAATTTTAATAGCGCCATTTTTCTCAAAAACGGCGCCATTTTGCGCCAAAACCCCTCCGGTTAACGCGTGCGCCTGCGTACAGTCCGCCGTTTCACCAGAGGTTATATAGGCACTTGGAGCGACACGCCATGCGCCTCCGCGGACAAGTGGATTTTGCTGTTGAGCCTCTTTTGTCCGCCCCTGGTTGCTATGGAACGCGTTGTTGCCGCTAAAACCACCTATTTTATAACAAGGTGCGATCTCGTCACGACGGCCTCTATGGTAGTTGGGAAAGTAAAAAAATACGGATTAACCAGAAGGAGAAAATCCTTCCTGATTAATCCGTATTTTTGCTTGGATCAATTGTCGAAAACCGCTTTAAAAATTGTCAAATCCGTTGTTTTGCTCGTCATCAAACGGAATGGTTTGCTCCGCTTGACTCTTTTTTTGCGTTTTGCCCGAATGTCCTAACAAGCCTTTGGGTGCGGATTTTTGATGGTTAGGAGTATGATGCGCATTGATGGTAACTGCCGCTGCATGCGTGCCTGTTGAGGGGCGCGTTAAACTCAGTGCGCTGCCGCCGTTTACCAGGGCGATAAGGGAATCTACCACGTTGCGCATCTGTACTGCCTGGGCTGATAATATCTCGCTGGCAGACGCGGATTCTTCTGCATTGGACGCAACCTGTTGTGTTATTTTATCCATTTGTGCTACTGCATTATTGATCTGCCCCACGCCTTCGGCTTGTTCGTGAGATGCCTGGGTTACTTCACGTGCCTGATTAGCAACCCGTCCCGCGACTTCCAGAATCTTATCAATGGCTTCCGAAGCCTTGGTTACCACTTCAGCGCCCCGTTTGGATTGCTCGACGCTGGTTTCAATCAAGCCTGCGGTGTCTTTGGCTGCCACGGCAGAGCGCTGCGCCAGATTGCGGACTTCTTCCGCAACTACGGCGAATCCCTTGCCGTGTTCGCCTGCGCGCGCTGCTTCAACAGCGGCGTTGAGGGCAAGGAGGTTGGTTTGGAAGGCGATTTCTTCGATGGTTTTGATAATGCCGGAAATTTTTCCGGATGAGGTTTTGATGTCATTCATCGTCGTAACGGTTTCTACCATTGCAACGCTGGCTTGTTCTGCCGCTTTTTGTGCCTGATCCGCTCCGCTGGCGGCGCCCTGCGCTTTTTCTGCGTTACCGGTAGATTGTCCAGAGAGTTCTTCAAGCGCCGAGGACGATTCTTCCAAACTGGAGGCCTGCGCGGTGGCTCCTTCCGATAGTTGCTGGCTGCTGGAGGCGATTTGCTCCGATGCGGACTGCACTTCCTGCGAGGCGACGTCCAGTCCGGTGGCTGTGTGGTTGAGTGTTCGCACCAAGCCCATGATGATGAGTACGCCCGCAATGATCGCCGTAAGGAGTCCGAGGAGTCCGGCCGTTACCAGCAGGGTGAGGGACCAACTATAAGTCTGTTCCCCTTCTTTGATGGCATTTTCCACTCGGCTTAAGAGTTGTGCATTCAATTTTTCCACGCCGGCAAATTCCTTTTGCGTGGCTTCCCATTGTTTGCCCATAGATATTTCTGATGCGATGTTATCCGAGTTTTTGTGGGAAAGGGCAAACACTTCCACCATCAGCGCCAAGTAATCCTTAATCAGCCCTTCCGCGGGTGCCATGATGTTTTTTTCTTCGGGAGTGCAGATGGAAAGAAGGCGCGTCAAACTTTTAGTAATTGTTTGTTCTTCTTCCTTGACTGTGGTTTCAATTGCGGTCTTGTCTTTGTCGCTGGTGGAGTTTGTGTGAACGTACATAGACGCTTGAATGTTTCCCAACGTGTCATTGATCGTGTAGACCAGCGCCATTTTTTCCACAATGGCTTTGGCGTCCGCACCATTTTCAGATGCTTTTTTAACGCAAATTGCTTGCAATGCGTCGGTGCAGTCTTGAAGTTTTTTGTTTATTTCATTCCCTTTGGTTGAGGTCTTTTGGTTGGCGCGAAGGTTGGTGTGCTGAATGCCCAGATCGCACAATTCCTTGTGAGTGGCTATGACTTCCTTCAGTAGGGTGGGCAGGGTTTCGTTGACGATCGTTTTTGCCTCGGCAGTAACCAAGGGGTTCTTTTTATAGAGTTCCTGGAGTTCCGAAAGGCGCTTTGTATATCTCTCGCAACCGATTTGCGAGGTGGCCATAAACTCCTTACATTTGGCTTCATCCGGGGTGAGGATGACATTTTTTTCAAAGCGATCGACGCTCATGATTTCGAAGCGCATGTCAGCCATGGCATTCATTTCGGGGACGCAAAAATCGGTCTGGTATCGGAAATTATTGTTGATATTTTGCATGCCATTATAGCCAATGCCCCCTACTAAAATGGCGGTAAACGCCATCAATGCCAAGATAAAATAGAGTTTGGAACTCAGCTTCATGTTTTTCATAATTTTGAATCTGCCTTTCGCATATTTGTTCATTTTCCGGCATGGAAAAGGTTGCTACACGACTCCACCGCCATCAAAAACTTCATAATGTCCGACTTGTTTCATCGGTTAGTAAAAACCGTTACATCCATTCGGACAATTCTTTTGAAAAACTCCTATGATGCCTATGGCTTGAGGGGTTTTGCAGATTCAAATCTTGATCTCTACATGAAGGGAAAACTAGGTAAGGGAAAACTAGGTAAGGGAAAACTAGGTAAGGGAAAACAAGAAGTTTTCACAGAAAAAATGACGAACAAGGAGATTGTTTTTTCTGGTTATCGCAAAGGTGCGTAGCCATCTTCTGTTTTTTTCCACGGATAGGGATCGTCCATATTCGTTGCTTGTTTGTGCAGCTCAAAATCTTGTGACGACAGCCTCTAAAATCATTTGCCTCATATGCGTTTTATGGCACCTGCATAATTTGCAAGAAGGTGTGAGAAAAAACAGGGCCATAAACACGCGTGAATCAAATGATTTTGGCTAGCAATCCAAGCAAGCAAAGGCTAATTTAAAGGGGTTTTTTGCTTCATTTTGAAAAAATGGGCGGAGTGCAACTTTTTTTTGGGGTGACTGTATGCGAATAAAAAACAGTACGGAAGTTTATTTTTCTTGCTTGCTTGCAAACAAATTTGTATTTTCTATGGGGGTGTCGTTTGAGCAGTCGGACGGCATTGTACCAAGTTTTTCAGGTTGTCTTGCAAAAAGACGAAAGGGAGTAATTTTCTGTCCAGATGAACTGTCCAAAATGCGGGAAAGAAAATCCTAATAATGTCCGAGTCTGCTCCGCGTGCGGAGCGGAACTTCCAGTCCCAGCCGCAGCAGAGGGTGCCGCACCGGCTCAGCAGCCTGCGGCGCGTCCCCAGCAAAACCTGCCTGATTTAACCGGACGCAAAATAGCGGGCCGATATAGAATTGAGAAAGTCATTGGGCGTGGTGGCATGGGATGCGTGTACCTCGCAACGGATGAAATCCGTTCGCGCAGCGTGGCGCTGAAATTTATCCATCCCACTTTTATTGCCAACGCCACCGCCTACCGCCGTTTTGTTCACGAAGCCAATCTTTGCCTCGAACTCAGCCATCCGCACATTATTCGCGTACACGATATCGGCGAATGGGAAGATCAGGGCACCAAACATATTTTCCTTTCCATGGAATATTTGGAGGGTGGAACCCTTCGCTCTTGGCTCAGTCGCGTCAAACGCAAAGAGACGGTAGTTGAGTGGAAGCAGTTTGTGCGCGTTTTCCGCCAAATCCTTGCCGGTGTGGCGCACGCGCACGATAAAGGAATCATCCACCGCGACCTGAAACCCGAAAACGTGATGCTGGCTAAGGGAGCCAATGGTAGATTCCGCGCGGTTCTGATGGATTTTGGTCTCGCAAAGGACATGGAAGGGCACCGCCACACCCGGGCGGATGCCACACTGGGTACCTTTAACTATATGGCCCCCGAGCAACACGGGTCGGCCAGTTCTGCAGATGCCCGGGCAGATATTTATGCGCTGGGCGTTATCGGCTACGAAATGCTTACCGGGCGTTTACCACGCGGTAGCGTGAAAAAACCCAGTACACTCCGTGGCGATTTACCCCCGGGGATTGATGCGTGGATATTCCGCGCGTTGGAGGAAGAACCAGCAGATCGTTATGCCAATGTGCAGGAGATGGATGCTGCACTGGAAACAATTTCTGCAGATCGCCCGGCTCCCGCCGTACAATTAGCATCCTCCGGAAATGCTTTAGATTTTCCGCAACCGCAAAAAACGGTGGAGCCGTCTAAACCGCGCCAAGATACTGGATTGACTCTTGCCCCCATTGACGATAATTTAATCCCTGGGATTGCTGAAATCAGCAAGCGAGAGCCTTTTTCTCCCCCCAACAACCTGATGGGGCATTTAGAATTGCCCACGGGTGGCATAAATGTCGCAGATGGGGACACGCCCGTACTGTCTGAACCCACCGGAGTGGTGCAGCCGTATAATTATAAGTTGGATGGCAGCAACTCATCAGAAGACGAAGAAGACGCGTTGGGTGTTGCCATTTCAGCCCTGCAATATGATTCTAATTTGCAATATGACTTTAGCGAAGCAAATTTTGAGGTCGACCCTTGGTACAAACAAGCGCATTACTGGAAAATCGCAGGTGCGGTTGTCGTGGGAATTGTGGTATTAGGTGCGATCATTGGATTCTTCGCCTCTGGCGGTTCCCAACCCCCTTCAACCAAACAACCTCCGCCAAGCCTTCCTGGTAGCATGATTCCACTTACTTCACAGACACAGGCTGCTGCGTCCACCGTGGCACCGTCGGTTGCTGCGGTTCTTCCGCCGTCTGGACCCGTTGTGGTTGTTCAGACACCATCTCCGACGCCCGTCCCGGTTGTTGCCACTCCTACGCCCCCCCCGGCAACTCCCACTGGCACTCCTGCAGGTGCCGCCGGGATGTCACCCGAAATGATGGCGATGATGATGCGGCAGCAGCAAACAGGGGGCCCCTCTGCGGTTCCTCCCGTTTCGCCACAAGCCTTTGCATGGCTTGTGCAGATGTATCAGCAGACAGCCACTACGGTTCCGCCGCCCTCCGAGGTAACTTCGTGGATGGAATCGGCGCAGAGAACACCTGCGCCCCTCTCCGACCCCATGAAGACGTGGATTGCCGCAAGCATGAAACCCATCTTTGCGCCGGTTCCGCCAGAAATAGCAGCAGTGGTAACGCTGTGTGATGAAAACGCAACCGTGACCCAAAATATTACCAGCGGTACGTTAAAATTGGCCGCAGTTCCCAAAATCACTTGGTCGCCTGACATTAAGACCTCTTTCACCTTGGAGTTTGCCAGCAGCGTGACGCTAACCATGCGGCAAATACCCGGTGGGCAGTATCAAATGGGATCGCCCAAAAATGAAGAGGGGCGCGAAAAGGGCCGTGCGGGTGATGATGAAGGTCCGACACATCCCGTCGAGTTGGATACGTTTTGGATGGGCGAGTGCGAGATCACTCAAGCGGTTTATTTGGCGACGATGGGGGCCAGTCCCAACCACAAACTTACCGGTGCGCTGTACCCGGTTGACTGCATCTCTTGGGAGGATGCCACTGCTTTTTGTGAAAAACTCAGCGCCTCCTCCGGTATGACATTCCGCCTGCCTACCGAAGCGGAATGGGAATATGCCTGTAGAGCGGGCGAGTTTGAGCGCTTCACCAGCGGACGCAACGAAAAACAACTGGGTGCTTACGCTTGGTATCGTGCCAATTCGCAGCGCCGCATGCACCAGGCAGGAATCAAACTGCCGAATAACTTTGGACTATTTGATATGCACGGTAACGTGGCGGAGTGGTGCCAGGATTGGTACGACCCCAAGACCTACGACTCTTCTGCCAAAGCAGTAAAGAACCCAACCGGGCCGGCGTCCAGCCCCGCCTCCATCGGGCAGTTGCGAGTTTTGCGCGGCGGCGATTGGAGCAGTGACGCTGCCGGAGTCCGTTCCGCCGCACGCGGTCGCCGTTCACCTACCGAGGCTCTCTCTGGCGTTGGATTCCGCATTGTGTGTTCCAAGCCGGTGCGCCCCACCGTCGGGGCTGCTGCGCCCGTTTCAACTCCTCCGCCCGCGCCTGCTGCAACTCCGGCACCCGCCGTCGCAACACCACATGCTGATGCTGCGCACCCTGAATGGAAAACAAAATTGGTGGATATGGGTCATGGGGTGCAACTGGAAATGATGTGGGTTCCCGCTGGAAAATTCACGATGGGGTCCCCAGACACCGAAGTTGGGCGAGGCAAGGACGAGGGCCCACAACACACGGTGGAGTTGGATGGCTTCTGGATGGGACGCTACGAGGTAACGCAAGCACAGTATCGTGGCATCATGGGAAACAACCCCAGCACCTTCCAGTCTGCACAAGACCCGGTGGTGCAGGATACTTGGGCAAATGCAGCGGATTTTTGCAAACGACTTTCTGACCAAGCCAAAGGGGAATTTGCCCTACCCACAGAGGCCGAATGGGAATATGCCTGTCGTGCGGGCTCCCAACAGGCCTTTTCCTTTGGCTCCGAAGAACGCGAGTTGGACAAGTACGCTTGGTTGCAGGACAACTCTCAGTTGCAGCCGCATCCGGTTGGCAAGAAAAAGCCCAACACTTTCGGTTTGTATGACATGCACGGTAACGTTTGGGAATGGTGCGCTGACTGGTATGCTAGCTATCCTGCATCCAAGGAGCCCATCAAAAACCCAACCGGGCCTTCTTCTGGTACCGATCACGTTTGCCGTGGTGGAAGTTGCATGACAACCAGCGTTAGTGCTCGCTCCGCATTTCGTTTCCGCCAGTCTGAGGCAAACAGCGCGATTGGTTTCCGCGTGGTAGCGGCAGAACTGCCCTGATCTCTTCTCGCTCCACAATTTTATGATCCATAATCGCGCCCTTGGAAGTTTCCTTCCAAGGGCATCATTGTTTTATCCACACCCGGCTGGGTAATTTTTCAATTCTACGCTTTCCCGATTTTTTTCTGCTCCACCAGCGCCAGAAAAACATCGCTTTTCGCAATACTGCCCACCAATTTCGCTGGGACTTCTTCGCTTAACACCGGCAATCGCTCGCCATCATGCTGCGCAAATAAGTCTAACGTCTCCGACAATCGTGCCGTAGCGCATGTTGTTGGAACGGTGTCGTGTACCAATTCCCGCGCGATCACCAAGTCAGAAAGTTCCGGCGTATTCAAGTATTCCTTCACATCGTGCAATGCAATTACTCCCAAATACATCCCCGCTTGATCCACCACATAGAGATACTTGAAGGTCTGCGCAATGAACATACGGGTAATTTCCGAGAACCGCGCAGTGTCCAACACACAAACCGGGTCTTTGCGCATCAGTCCGCCCACGGTCAAACGTGCCATGTGTTTTGCAAAGGTCAGTGCGCCCTTGCGTGCCAGCGTCACGCTATAGATAGAATGCGTTTCCAACCCATGCGCCGCGTAGTACGCCACAACGCATCCAAGCATGAGTGGCATAATAATCTGGTAATCCAACGTCATTTCAAAGATCATCAAAATGGCCATGAGCGGTGCGTGTGTGGTGGCTGCAAGGAACATACCCATACCAGCCAACGCCAATGCACCCGGGATCGGTGGGGTTCCTGGCCAAAAATGCGGACAAGCCACGCCAAATAAATATCCCACTGCCGCTCCCACAAAGATCGTGGGTGTGAAAACACCACCCACCGCACCGGAACCAAATGTGGCGCAGGTCGCTACGATTTTTAAGATGAAAATGATAAGAATTGCTTGCCATGCCCATTGCGCATTCAGGATTCCGGTTACCACGCTGTACCCATTGCCGCATACCTGCGGGTACCAGATGGCAAGCAACCCCACGATCAATCCGCCCAACCCGACGCGGACATAAATCGGCGCTTTAATATAACTGAATGCTTTTTCACTCAAACGTAACGCGCGTAAAAACCACGGAGCTAGCACCCCGCACAGTACGCCGAGCAACATGTACACAATCAAATCCCACCCCGTGCCCATTTGGAATTGCGGAATTTTATATAGGGGATCCGAACCATGCAAAAAATGCTGTGTTTGGGTGGCGAGTACTGAGGCAAACACAAGCGGCCCGAAGGACTCCATCGCAATAGAACCCAGCACGATTTCTGCCACAAACAACGCACCCGCAATCGGCGCGTTGTATGCTGATGCGATACCCGCCGCAGCACCGCAGGCAACCATCAAGCGACGACGCGGCGTAGACCACTTGCGTAACCGTCCTAATTGTGAAGCGCACAGAGCAGACAATTGCACCATTGGGCCTTCGCGACCGATGGAGCCGCCCGACGCAATGGAAAAGAGGGAGGAAACCGTCTTGACCAAGCTCGAGCGCATAGACAGCACGCCATTGCCCAGCGCGACCGCTTCCATATAATCGGTGGTATTTTTGCTGCGCCCAAATCGTTTGCCCAGCAAAATAACCAACCCTGCTAATACACCACCAAGCGCGGGAACCAGCAAGCGTTGCCAAGTCGGAAGATTCACGAACGACTCCACCATGCTGCCGGTTGTTTGCCGCGTCAGCAACACATGCACCTGATAAACAACCCAACGAAACAACGCTGTACTGGCCCCGCCAAGCACACCAATCAGCCCCGCCCAGAAAAGCGTGCGCTGAAGTTCCGATGGATGCAGATGTTCCGCCAACCAAAGGCGTCCCTTTGTCCCTTGCAAAAAAAACAGCGACAACTTCTGGTGTTTGGGGCGTGGCGTGGAATGCGGCATCCAACATCTTTCTTTTTTACCCAAAGCGGTCAACAAAACCTCAACGAAAACGATGGTTTACGCAACGGCCTGCAAGCGTTTCATATGGTCGGCTTCCTCGTGTGCCAAAGCGTACAGTGTGGTTTTGACCGCGGGGATCAAGGCGGCATCGCCCAACGTGCGATAAAATTCCACTTTCGCTTTTTCATGCTCAATGGCTGCGGCCAGTGCGCGTGCATCATCCACCAGCAACTTGCCGTTTTCCCATAGGTAACGGGGAATCGCCTGCGTTTCAGCGGAAACAGAACCGGTAACGGGTTCCGCATGCGCTTCTGTCAGTTTTCGTACTTGTTCAAAGTGCTGACGCTCCTCGCTTGCCAGCGTGAGAAAAAGCGTACGCAGAGATTCGTTCTGCGCATTTTTTGCGAGTGCTTCGTAGTCATCTGCGGCATGTTTTTCAAATTGAAGCGCGGCTTCCATCACCACACGGCTCATCATCTTGCCCGGTTGGGAGGGCAAATGGCGCGAAAGCCAACTGGTGGTTTCGGCCGTTGCCGGTGCGGGCGCAGCCTCAGCGGATGGCGCATAGACGCTCCAGTGAGGGTGGATGCAAAAAAGGAGAAAAAGCAGGCCCGCCACGATTTTTACCGCGTTCGGCGGAACGTATTTGTATAAAAAAGAACCCACGACCACAGCGAGAAAGGTGGAAAAAACCAGCGCTGCGGAAGCGCCACAGAAAACGGCGCGGGTGGAACTGGCTCCGGCAGCGGAGGCCATAGCCGCCAGTTGGGTTTTGTCGCCAAGTTCGGCAAAAAAGATAAGTGCAAAGGTGCTGAAAAAAAGTTTCCAATCCATGAGTCGGCAGTTCCTTGTGGGTGGCAGTGCGCAAATGACCGCGCGTGAGGATTATTCCAAGACGCTTTGAAAAAATCTATTTTTCTTTTTG
Organism: Candidatus Sumerlaeota bacterium; assembly: GCA_003501375.1. Classification (GTDB taxonomy): domain Bacteria; phylum Sumerlaeota; class Sumerlaeia; order UBA8349; family UBA8349; genus UBA8349. Next base: position 12,014 of record DNPO01000040.1, read on the forward strand.
CCCAAGTCTCAGAAAATTGCTATGGTCTGATATTGTTGTTTGCTGTCGAAAGGTATTGTCCCTGTCAGAAGGATAGTAAACTGTGAATAAAGACCTGGTTAAATTTTCCTTTGTCATGTCGTTGACCATCGGACGCATGCCGCTGATCCTCATTTACTTTCTAGTAAATTTACTCTTGTGGCGCCAAACACCGGAGGGGTGGCATTTGCAATCGGCTCATGCGCACGCTTTCTGGTTCTGCGTTGCCTTTGGTTCGATGGTGCTTTCCGCCCTTACCGATGCGTTTGACGGCTACTATGCGCGCAAGTTCAAAATGGAAACAAATTTTGGCGCGTATGCTGACCCGATGACCGACAAGATTTTTTATCTGGTCGCATTCCCCACACTGGTTTATCTGGCGGCTGTCAAATCGCAAACCATTCCCGCTCATGCCGCCCTGCTCTTGGGATTGACTGTCATTTTCCTACTGCGCGACCAATGGGTCAGTTTCATGCGTTCCATCGGGGCGATTCACGGCGTAAGCGCCAAGGCCAACTGGTCGGGCAAGGCACGCACCGCGATTTCTTTTCCCGTTATTTGCGCCATTTATTGGTACCTGATGGCTCCGCCCTCATGGCAATTTTTACCGGACTGGTTGGTTGTTCTGGCGGAAGTTGTCAGCCTCATTATCAACTTAATTTCCATCTGGGTGTACTCCGTCAGTTACTGGCCCTGCGTGCGCAAAGAGTTGGAAAAACCCTTTGAGAAGAGGTGAGTGGGGGAAAGACCATGCAGAATAAGAGAGGGGTGCAACCCGGAGTTTTGCAAATTAGACGTAAATATTAACTAAAAAAACACCCGCGTTTTTGTTCCCTTGACGTTTGTCAGTTAGTCCAACCGTCCCGCGAGGTTTTCCCATGGACGAAGGGACGTTGCGCCCCATTCTCAATCGCACCGCGCTGAAAATTTCCCGCCTCACCACCGAAAGCCTAACCGAAATCGCCGCTGACAACACTGAATTTGTTCCGCTACAAGTCCATACGAGGCGTGTCGGCATAGGGCAGGATCATGGAAAACGAATCTCCGTCGCCCGCGCAAACAGCACCCAAAATATAGGTGCGCTGCGCAGGCACGATGGGCGCGGAGCCCAGCAGTGCGTCGGGTTATCCATGCGACTAAAGCGCGCTTCATCCTGAAAATAGACACGGAGCGGTTTGTGTTTCTTTCGCACAGCCTTTTCCAACCGATAAAAGGCTAGAGCGTTTTCAGTTGGAAGTGCCACACCCCACCCTGCTTGAAAATCATAAAATCCCGTGTAGAACAGCCCTCGGCTGTTTGGGGTGCAAAAAGAAGACAGCCGAGGCGGCTGTCCTACATGGCATTTCAATCTTAAAATGCTCTAATAACCGCTCATTTACAGAATCATATGCGGTAATATGACTTTTGAATTCTTCTGCCTCGCAGAGTGCTAAAAAAATGATTTTTAGTTGACTTTTTACCGCCTTGTCTGTAGACATGAAGACGGTTATCGTTAACATGTGTTTAAAAGACTCCGCACGAAGGAGTTTGGCTGACATAACAACATATTCTATTCCATTTTTTGCCAAGATTCATGCTTTTGCCCGATTGTTTACGAATAAGGAATGGGGCTATCCCCACGGATTTTGATGTCGATTAGATAGTCGGTCCCGTCTCTTGGCTGTTTGTCCGTACGGATGCCGCTTTCTGATTTGTTACCCATGCGTTTTTTAAATGAAACCCACATACTTCACAATGGAGGTCACGTACCCAGGATGAAATCCACCTACTTTATCAGTCTCGCGCTCATGATCATGGGCTTCACAGTTTGCGCGGAGGCGGGCGATTCGAATTCTCCCAATGCAGAGGCGGCTCCCATTGCGTATTCCACGGAGCAGGTCATCGCTGAAGGTGACTCCGAGGCGGTAATTGCAGAAAAAGCAGCAAAGGTTTTGCCGCGTCAGAACCAGACAGATTGGTTCCGATTAGAACAGGCATTTTTCATCCACTTTGGGCCGAACACGTTCCGACATGTTGAGTGGGGTAGCGGGAAGGAAGACCCTTCCGAATTCAACCCCACGGCGCTGGACGCGGAACAATGGGTAAAAGCAGTCAAGGACGCCGGCGGTAAAATGATTGTCCCCGTCTGCAAGCACCATGATGGGTTCTGCATGTGGCCGACGCGTTACGAGAAGCATTCGGTAGCGGCCAGTCCTTGGAAAAATGGTAAGGGCGATGTGATCCGCGAAGTTGCCAATGCGGCGAAAAAGCACGGGATCAAGATGGCCGTTTATCTCTCGCCCGCCGATCTTTACCAGTTACGAACCAACTCTAAAAACCCTGACGGCTACTATGGCAATGGGAGCCCAAAACTCAAGTCGGTGATCCCTACCGATCCGGCCAGTTTTAAGACCGACCCTTCCAAGGGGCGTAAGCCAATCGCTGGTTTCAAGAGTTACACATATGAGGCGGATGATTACAATCGTTACTTCCTGAATCAGTTGTACGAATTGCTGACGGAGTATGGCCCGATTTATGAAGTCTGGTTTGACGGCGCGAATCCTGACCCGAGCGTCAAAGAGGTCTACGACTACACCGCATGGTATGACTTGATCCGTAAACTGGCGCCCCAGGCGATTATTTTTGGCAAAGGGCCGGATGGGCGTTGGGTTGGCAATGAAGGGGGCGTTGGTCGTACCACGGAATGGAACGTTATTCCATTACCCAAAGCGCCAGGCGATTTCGTTTGGCCCGACATGACAGGCAAAGACCTGGGCAGCCGCCAAAAACTTGCCCACGGATCGCACCTCTGGTGGTATCCGGCGGAAGTCAATGTGCCGATTCTCTATGGCTGGTTCTGGGCGCCGAAGAAGCAGTGCCGGACGGCGGCGGACTTGGTCAACATTTACTACCAGTCCGTGGGACGCAACGGCATCTCGCTCATCAATCTCTCGCCCGATTCGCGCGGGTTGATTCCCGATGACCAAGT